>NZ_FNEL01000019.1 GCF_900100125.1 Dolosicoccus paucivorans
TCAATCTTTCCCCAAAGAAGCTCTCAAAAGTTTCACCTCTGATCGTGGGAAAGAATTTGCTTGTTATTCAGACATCGAACAACAAAACATCGCTTTTTACTTTGCGGATGCTTACAGTGCCTGGCAGAGAGGGACTAACGAGAATTCCAATGGATTACTCAGAGAATTTTTCCCTAAACGCACAGATCTAGCTAAAATTACGGAACATGATCTTTTCAATGCGCTATGGTTGATAAACAATCGACCTAGAAAATGCTTAGATTTTAAAACACCTTTTGAAGTACTCATGCACGAACTCGTTCAGTTAGAATAACTTTTTGTCGCAATAATTATTGCAATTCATCAAAAGAATAAAGTTTTATTTGTGAAATAAAACCTCAAATAAAGAATACCAAAATAAAAGAAGAATTCAATCTTTTTTAAATCTTTCTTTATTGAGTACTTGCATTTAACTACATTTCTTCTACAAAATTCGCTATAATATCATAACGAGACAAGGAGAATTTATTATGAAACAACATTTAATTGCGATTGATTTAGATGGTACGACTTTAAATGATGAATCAAAATTAACCACTAAAACAATCGAGACATTGCGGTTACTTGACCGGATGGGACACAAAGTGTGTATTATTACCGGACGTCCTTTTCGTAATTCAGAAGATATTTATAAAGAACTAAATATTGGCGGTCCGATGGTTAACTTTAACGGCGCTTTGTGTCACATCCCGTATAATCCAGATTGGGTGCCTTATTATCACTTTAATTTGGACCGGGATTTAGCCTTTGATATTTTCCAACGTCAAGAAGAATTTGGAATTGACTTACTGTGTGCGGAAGGGAAAAATGAAATCTTTGCTAGTTCAAGTAATTTACCTAATAGTCCCTTCTATCCTCTTGACCGACAACCTGTACACGGATTTACAAAGGATGAGTTGACTTATAATCCCACCGCGCTGACTTTATTTACTGATATTAACGAACAAGAACCAATTGCTCAAAAGTTGCGTCAAGCCTATGGCGACGACATTGAAGTGCGTACATGGGGAGGTTTTTTACCTTGTTTAGAAGTTGTTCGCGCGGGAGTAAATAAAGCTTTAGGTGTGGAACGAATTGCTCACTTTTATGGCGTCAATCGGAAAAATATTTTAGCCTTTGGAGACGAAGATAATGATATGGAAATGATTGATTACGCCGGACATGGTGTGGCTTTAGCTAACGGAATCCAGCCGTTAAAAGATATTGCTAATGACGTCACTCGTTATACTAATGATGAAGACGGTCTAGCAAAATATTTACAAGAGTACTTCAAATTATAAAGGGAGAATGACAATGAAGAAAATCTACTTTGGTGGTCCTCTATTTTCTGAAAGTGAATTAAACTATAATGCCCAACTGGTTCAAAAAATTCGTGAACGGTTCAAAGGACAAGTTGACGTTTACTTACCTCAAGAAAATGAAGCCATTAACGACAAATCAGGTTACGCCAGTTCCATCGATATTTTTGAAGGAGATGTGGCTTACTTAGATGAATCAGATTTACTGATCGCTCTACTTGATGGTCCCGTCGTTGACCCAGGGCTAGCGGCTGAAATTGGATATTATTATCATTTAGACCGCCCAATTTTAGCCCTTTATAGCGATATGCGTCAAGGGCACTTTAATAACCAACAAAAGATTGATGCGCTAGAAGAAACGGCCGAATCTCAATTTAGTTATATTAACTTGTTTGTCGTCGGAGCGGTTAAAAAGCGAGGTCAAATTGTTAAAACATCCGATCAATTACTTGATGCGATTGACCAGTGGCTCAATGCATAATAAAACGTCCTCCCACCAATCTTGGCGTGAGGACGTTTCATTGTTTATTTTGCTTTTTGATCTAAATAGTCTTCTAATTGTTTCATCGCATTAAATACTTCTTCATGAGTAATATTATCTCGAACAAAGTGCATTGGACTGTGATCTAAACACATTACTTCAATGGCTTTATTTAAATCAGGATGATCAATGGATAAGTTAAAGTCAGCTAAACGGCATGGCAAATCTAGATCGTTATATAAAGCAAGAACTTCATCTACATCAGCCCATTTTTCTTCTAAAGCTAATTGAACTAAAATACCATACCCGACTAAAGTTCCGTGGAGAAACTCTTTGACTTCTGGTAAATGAGTTAACCCGTTATGCACGGCGTGTGCTCCAGCTTGACGGCCATAATAATCCGCGTAACCACCTACACTACCAGCCGTCGCAAAAATGACATCGAGTAAATTGACAAAGGATTGGTTAATGCGTTGAGTGTAAATGGCTTCTAAAGCCTCTTTAGCATCTTTCATAATAAAGTCATAACAAATCTTCATCGCTTGATACCCTAGCTCTAAATTAGGCGTACGCTCCATTGATTCTAATTGAATACTTCCTTCGTACCATTTAGCTAGCGTATCCGTTAATCCAGCTAAAAAGAACTTCGCATCGGCTTTAATTAACACCCGGGGATCAACGATCACCGCTCTAGCACAGCGCGTAAATTCATAAAAATCAATATATTCCCCGTCTTCTGTATAAACAACAGATAAAGGCGCCCACGCTGCACATGTTGCAGCAATCGTTGGAATTTGAACAAAGTCGATATCTATTTTATTAGCAACAAGTTTAATGACGTCCATCGTCTTACCACCACCAATGCCTACAATGGCATCGACGTTATGCTCTTTAGCTAATTCAGTTAGACGGTCTCCTTCTTCAAAGCTACATTCGCCGTTAAATTCAGTAAAGGTCGCTTCTACCGCTTCGAAGCGTTTAGGTAAATAACTCTCTACTGAGTAAAAACCACCTGGGTCAATGACACATAAAACCCGTTCTAAACCTAAATCGAGTAAAAATTGATCGAGCTTTTCTAGTAGTCCTGTCTCGTTAAAATAGCTTTGAACACCGGGTCTTACTTTATATTCCATTAACCTCACCTTTTCATTGATCTTTCTGTTTTCTAATAGTCTAACGATTATTCTAGGCGATGTCAAATGATTATCATTTATTTTTAATATAAATATTCATTCACTAAACTATTAAAATAACCTATTATAAACCAATATCACCCCATAAAGCATCAATTTGATCACAGTGCGCCTGAGATAAATGAGGACGATGAAGTAGTAATTCATCTTTTTTACGTTTCATCCGGTTAGGGTACCGTTATGAGTTTTTAACTTAGCGGCTTCTTCTTGTTCTTCGTTAAAGTACTTATCAATAAAATGAGTAATACTTTCATCAAAGACATCACTCAAGTCACTTTCACTTAATTCTTCCACAACACCGTCCCGTCTAGCACCGACTTCTAGTTTAAAAGGTAAATGATACTTCTTTGTCAGTGTCACCAATTCATTTAATACCTTCGTATGATCATCAATTGCTTTAAAATAAGTGTCTGGATTGATAGTGGAATTGATGCGATTAATTAATCTTTCTTGTTGTTTAGATAGCTGGTCGATGTATTGAAGTAATTCTTTCTTTTCACGGGAAGTCAGCGACCTTTTTATTGTCTTTGTTTGAATCATGGGCTTTCGGTTATGACGATAAATAATAAAGGCTAAAAGAAGTCCTACAATAATAACAGAACTCATCGTGTCTTTTCTTACACCGAGCAATAAGATGCCAAGCCATGCGTAGCTCACGGCTTACGATGAATCGTTTTTGTTTCTTCAATATAAAAAGCGTCTTTACTATTCATCGCGATTGAACTTTGACTGACTTCCTTAACCGCTTGTGATTTAGACAATCGATCTGGCTGAACTGTTTTCTTTTGAGAAGAACTCCCTTTAGTCGACAACGGATCAAAAGTCGTCTTGTAATAGACTTTATTATAAGCAGCTCGTTTAGGATTATTAATCCACCCCATGCCTTTTTTACCGTAAAGTGGATTGACAGTCCGTTTTGCTTTTCTTTTCAACTGGCCTGTTGTTCGGGCTTTGAAACGCTTTTTATAGTTAGGTATTCTCGGAACAAATTTCAAAAAATAACCTCTTTTCTACAAAAACAGCCTAGAATTGACTGAATCATTTCTAGGCTCATTTTTTACTTCTTAACTACACTTGATTTCAAATAGACCGTTCCAATGCCGTCAATACGACCTTGAATGTCGTGTCCATTCATCTCCACATCTAAAATTTGAACATTTTTAGCTTTCGTTCCTTGTTTAATAGTATCTTTACCCATCTTCAAATCACGAATGACAACCACTTCATCGCCGTCTTCTAAAGGATTACCGTTAGAATCACGAATCACAGACGCTTCTTCAGCAGCTTGTTGATCTTCTGCTGTCCATTCATTAAAGCACATCGGACAAATAAATAAATTCCCTTCTTGATACGTTGCATCCGCCCCACATTGCGGACATGCTGGTAATGACATGTAGGTTCCTCTTTTCTTTAATTTATAAATCGCGACCAAACATACGTTTAGTTGCTTCGATAATTTCTTTAGAATCTTCAGTGACTTCTAATTGATCAACCATGGCTAAAAAGTCAGCTTCTGCTTGTTCAATTTGTTTATTTAACTCAACCATTTCTTCGCTTAAAGCAACAATGTCAATGGGCTCTTCTTCTTCAAAAGTATCTACATAGCGCGGAATATTTAAGTTAAAGTCATTTTCTTTAATTTCTTCAAAACTTGCTAGATGGGCGTACTTTTCAACGTCTTCACGATTTAAGTAAGTTTCCACAATTTTTTGGATGTGTTCTTCAGTTAAATGGTTTTGTGTCTTCTTACGTTCAAATTCGCTTGAAGCATCAATAAACATCACATCACGATTAGGATTATTTTTCTTTAAAATAATAATCGTAGTTGGAATACTTGTGTTATAAAAAAGATCTGCTGGTAATCCAATTACCGCATCAATTGACCCATCTTCTAACAGTTTTTGACGAATTGTCGCTTCGGCTCCTCCTCTAAATAGGACACCATGAGGTAAAACAATTGCCATCGCCCCATCTTCCTTTAAGTGAAAGAATCCATGGAGTAGAAAAGCCATATCTGCACGAGATTTTGGTGCTAACTTTCCATAAGGGCTAAACCGTGGGTCATCTAAAAAGGCCGGATTGGCTGTCCATCGAGCAGAATATGGCGGGTTCATCATGACCGCGTCAAAGTTTGTTGGCTCATCCACTGGCCAGTCTGCGTCTAAGGTGTCGCCATTTTTCAAATGTTGGTTAGGAACGGGCACGTCGTGTAAGATCATATTCATTCGCGCCAAATTATAAGTAGACGTATTGATTTCTTGTCCAAAATAACCAATTTGATGAGGGTAATTATTATGATCCTTCACCCGTAACATTAAAGCGCCTGACCCCATTGTCGGGTCAAAAACTGTAAAGCCGCTTTTATCTTCTTTGCCGTGAGTTACAATACGAGTCATTAATTCAGAAACAGGTTGTGGCGTATAGAATTCTCCTGCTTTACTTCCAGACTCTTTAGCAAACATTCCAATTAAGTACTCATAAGCATCTCCTAAAACATCTCCTTGATGCTCAGCCATGTTCACTTGATCAAGTTGCTTCATTACATCTTGAATCTTACTACTTTGGGCATGAGGACTACTTCCTAAACGGTTAGAGTACAAATCAATATCATCAAATAACCCTGCGAAAATTTCATTGGATTGTTCCACGTTTCTAAAAGCTTGTTCTAGCGATTCTCGCTGGAAAGTATTTTGATGAACCTCTTGCATCAAAGCAGTATACGTTAATTCCGGTTCAATCACGTAACCAAATCGATCCATTAACTCTGCTTTCAAATCTTCAGCAATCTCTGGATCATGGTACGCCTCTTCGTAAATTTGTTGAGCTTTTTCTAAATCAGTCGTTGGTTCATCAATTAATTCGGAAACGTCTTCTAACATATTATCTGATAAATATTTATAGAAGATTAATCCTAATAAATAATCTTTATAGTCATTGGCGTTCATCGTTGAACGCAGTACGTTGGCAGATTCCCATAATACGTTGTTAATTGTTTTTCCTGGTAACATGTCTTCCTCCTAAATTTGATATGGATATAATTCTTTTTCAACCATATCGGCGATCTCCTCACGAATCACACGATAGGCGCGGAGTTTAGCTAATGGCTTTTCAGTTCGTTCTTTATAAGCTTCGTAGTCCATACTTTCTCTTGGATCAAAATGAGGTCTTTCTTTTTGATCAGGATGATATTGACGGACGTAGTTCATTACATCCGGTTTATTTAAAGCATAACTTTCAGATAGATCACTAATAATCATTTGACGATGCTCATAAGCTCTTTGTTGGAATAATTGCATTAAATCCTGTCCCACTAGAGCTTGCGGATTTTCTTTTAATTCTTTCAAAATTTCTTTAACCAGTTCTGCTAATTGTGGACGAGATGCTTCTAACTCTTCAATATGTTTAGAAATTTCTTCTTCTTGCTTCTGGTTCATTCCAAGAACCGACTCATCTGAAGTCTGAGGGACGAAACTTTGTAGTAGATTTAAAATATATTCATAATTTATTTCTGCTACATGGACACTTTGTAACTCATATTCAATATCAATATAAATATCCTCGGCTTCATCTTTAGTTCTTAGAACTTCAAGTACGTTAACATACTTTCCATGATATGCCTCAACTTCTTCTTCGCTAATATGAAACACTTCTTGCATCATTTCGGGCTCAAACTCATCGTATACTTGAATTGCAGCAAGGTGTTTATCTAGTTGTTGGAAAGCTTTCGCAAACTTTTTAAGCTCTACTTCATCCATATGTTCAATATAAAAATCGCTAGCTGGCGCGATTTGTCGCAATTCTTGAACCGCTTCAAGTAAACACGCTTTCGTTTCTTCCCAAGTAGGTGCTAATACATCATTTTCCCCACCGTTAGAATAAAGAAAAAGAGCTTCTTTAATTTTTTCTTGATATATCTCAGGCGTGCGCATGGTCACAATTTGACCGTATTTCTTATCTGCTTCGTATAAACGGTTTGTTCTAGACAATGCTTGAACTAATGCATGAGGCGGTTGTGGCGGACGGTCAATAAATAAAGTGGATAATGTGGGTGCATCAAACCCAGTTAAGAGTCTATCAACAACAATGACAATATCCAACTGTTCATCACGGCGCTTATACCTTGATGCTTTTCGAGCTAAACGTTGGTTTAAGTTTTGATTATAGCTTGAAATTGTTTCCAGCGTAAAGTTTGTTCCAAACATTTCATTATAGTCAGCAATTGATTGCTTCATCTTTTCCTGGTTATCAACAGAAGCTTCTTCGTTTTCGGAAATCGAATAAGTAATTGCTACTTTAGGAAAATCTGATAAATAGCGTTTAATTGACTCTTTGACTTTAATAGGTGCTGTTCCATTTTTTACTTGTTGAAACATTTCGTAATAACGTTGAGCTTGAGCAATAGAAGTTGTTGTCAATAAACCTGAGTAAGATCGACCTTCTCCTTTTCTAACTCCTAACAGATGGCCTGATTTATTAACAATATAATCCACTACTTGCCACATATAATCATCCGTTTCGAAGACTTCTCTTGGCAGTAGCTGTTCTTTTTCTAAAGCAGTTAACTCATCTAAATTAAGGTCAGGGTTAAATTCTTCTAGAAAATGATCTCTTTCCCATTCGTTAATAAAGTTTAAATAATGAATTTGGAATCCTAAAACGTTTTTGTCATGAATGGCTTCTTTTACAGTGTACTGATGCAGTAGTTGTGTATATTGTTCTTTTGTTGTTCGAGCTAAATTCCCTATCGCGTCTCGAGCGTTTTCAGCAAAAATTGGTGTTCCAGTAAACCCGAACCACATTGTGTTTTGTTTGAAAAAACGATTAATTTCATCTTGCTTTTGCGGAGTCACTGCTCGGTGAGCTTCGTCTACAACAAAAGCAATGCGTTTATTAGTTATCAATTCTTTTGTTTTGCTATCTTCTTCTAAACGACGCATCACATGATTTAACTTTTGAATGGTTGTTACAATGACACTGCGGTCGTTGGACTTTAACTTACGAATCAGTTCCGATACGTTGGCTGTTGAATCGATCTCTGTCTTATCAAAGGCTGCATAAGACTCAAAAGAGCTAGTAGTCTGTTGGTCTAAATCCACACGGTCAACGATAAACACACTTTTATCTACAGATGGAATCTCATAGAGATTCCCTGCTGTTTTATAAGATGTGAGTGTCTTTCCGGATCCAGTTGTATGCCACACATAGCCTGACTCCCGATTTCGAGACGCTTGTTGAATAGCTTCGATCGCATGAATTTGATACGGACGAAGCAGTAAAATATTTTTAGATGACTCATCAATCACTGAATAGTGAGCAACCATTTTATGAGCTTGAGGAATAGATAGTACTTCTTTAGCGAAGGCTAGATAATTATTCACCGGCTTATTATCTACATCTACCCAAGTTGTTAGAAAGGTTTCTCTTAAGTTATCTCCTAAAGCTGCTGCAATGTAGCGCGTATCTGTTCCATTAGTAACAACAAACATTTGAACCGATGAAAAAATCCCCTTCATCTTTCCTTCAGATTGATATTTTTTAATTTGGCGAAAAGCTTCCATATAACTTACGGCAGCACTTTTTAATTCAATATGAATCATTGGCAAGCCGTTAATCAGTAAGGTCACATCAAAACGACGGTTTCGATCCATTCCGTCCATCTTATCTGCTTCGTATTGGCTAATGACCTCATAAGAAGAACGTCCTCCAGCAATATTGTTAGAGTTCATAACTTCTAAATATACATCCCCTTGAGTAGCATCTTTGCGCTGAACTTTTACTCGAGCAACACCGTTTTCCCCGCGCATCCAACCGGCTGCTTCATACGGGTTCGCAAACGTTAATTTGTTTCGTACTTGATTAAATTCCGCATCCGTTAACGGTTTACCATCTAAACGAGCTAAGTTGTTTTGATTGATTTTTTCTCTTACATTGTTCCACAAGTCTTCTTGAGTTTTTAAATCATCTCGTCTTGTCCATTGAGATGTACTTTTAGTGAGTTGATCAATGAGTTTTGCTTCCAACTCAGATTCTCTTGTAAAGGCAATCGACATATTCTTTCCTCCACTATTACTGTTTCACATCAATAGTTGTTCTTCATTAGTTTATCATAATTTATGTAGAAATACGGGATTTATCAATAAAAACATCATTAGTCTTCGATTTTGCTTAGTTAAATGCAAACGTTTAAAAAGGTCGCACCTCCACTACCTTTCAGTTTCAGTGTTTGATTAACAATATCGTTTCACATCAAAAACTTAATAACAAATGGAACTAAACTGGCTAAATCAACTACTGCTCAGTAGTAAGTGTGTAGAACATATAGAATGGTATTAAAATACACGAGATCTAAAAAGTATGATACTAGTGAAGAAAATTGAAGGTTCGGATGATTGGCAACAGGAAAAGTTGGAAAATTTAGCAAAATATAGAAGAGGTTCATTCCCTCAGCCTTACGGTAACCCTGAATGGTATGACTGAGTAGCCTAGATAAAATGATTACTCTAAACCAAGAAAAGTTGGAGAAGCTACAAAAATTGAAAATTGAGCTTCTGCATAATTTGTTTGTAAAAAATAGAAAAAATCAACCTAAAATACGTCTAGAAAACTTTTTTGATGATTGGGTAACACTTAAATTAGGGGATGTTGCTCCTTTGCGCGGAGGATATGCTTTTAAAAGTGCTAAATTTAAAGAAGTAGGAACACCTATTATTCGCATTTCAAACATAACAGATAATGGAAATATAAGAGGTGACTATGTTTAGGGTTTTTACATAACAGGATCAATGTAACCTAAGTCCATGGCTTTGTTGTACGCCTCTAAGGCGTTAGTGACGTCAAGTTTATCATAAATATTCGCGATATGATTATACAAAGTTCGTTCGCTAATAAATAACTGTTTAGCGATGTCTTTTTAGTGGTTCCTTTAATCAATTCATTCAATACTTGCCTTTCCCGATCAGTTAAGGGGTCTTGGACGGCCGGACGTTGCTTTACAGCGCACCCTTCAAAGACTGATTTTAAACGGCAAACTAATTCATCAATTTCTACCGACTTATTAATAAAGTCTTTAGCTCCCATTCCATAAGCCACTTCTTTGTAATGAATTAAATCATAAGTTTTTACTCATATTATTGATTGTTATAGCCTTCATCTTCAACACTCCATTCTTTAAAAGCTCTTACCTTACATCTTTATTATATAAAGCTAGCCATAAATCCACATGAGTAAAAACTGCACAAAAAAACTTGAGACTGGGTTTTATGTCTCAAGTTCACTACTTTATTTATTTGTTTTTTGCCATTGGAATTCTAATGATTCACTAACGTCTTCTTGCATCATTTTTAGGTTAAATTTCCTTAATGAAGCATCCGCCTCGTAAGCTTGAGATAAGCTTTCTATGCCACCAATGTCTTCAAGGATTCCTTCGCCTCGTCCTCTAATAATCTTTAAATAAGTGGGATCTGCGTTAGACGTTGCCGGTTCAATAGCTTCTACATCTAAGCGAATACGCCAGTCATCTCCATAGTCATAATGAAATTCTAAGCAATCCTTATACCTTAAATTTAATGTCTCTAAGGAGTCGAGGGGGTTATTTTTCTTAACTCCTCTTAACTCCAAAGCATCCATAAAGCTACCCATTTCATAACCACATTCATAATCATCTTCAAATTCATCCTCATCGGGGAAATAGCTACCAAATTTCTCGTAAAAAACATTAAATACTGATTCTTTAAAATTTGGACGATAAATTTGAACAAACAAATAATTATCCCGCGGCACAGGTTTAGTTAATTTATCTTCTTCATTTAAATGTTTTTGGACAAAGTCATTCACTTTCGTTGGAATTTCTAAATGGTATAAGTGTCTGCCATCCATTCTATACATCATCATTAAAGCATCCATAAACGATTGAATACTCATTGTGCCATACACTTCAAAACGGCGCCATACTCTAGGTTTTGATCCCATTAATTCGGAAACAAACGTGATCTTCTTCATCAAGCCACTACTCCTTTTCTAAATCATGACGATATTCGTCTAGTTCAACAAACTTTCCATTATTCATAATAAACGGTTTAGATGTGGTCTCGTCACTGTAATGCTCATATTTAGTGTACAAGTATTCATAACAATCTTCCACTGTTTTAAATTTAATAGCTTGGTAAGGTTCTAAAAAAGAGAGCTTTTCGACAAATAAATAGCCTTCTTCATCGGGAACGAGAACTCCGCTGTGACCGACAAAAAGTTGGTCACCATCTAAATCATCATGAATAACGACTGAAATTAACCGCGCGTTGTCGTTAAAGGTCATGTCTTTCCAAAATTCTTCCATTATTTTCCCATGAACTGCTGGATCCACACTTGGTTTGGTCTCTGTGGCAGAAAAGAGTGTTTTAAATGCTTCTAGTTCTTCTTCGCTAAAGATCTCTCCCTGTTTATCGGCATCTAGATCCATCACTAAAATCTCATCGTCACCTTGAGGTGCATCAATTTGGATATCCTGTTTTAAAAGCAAATAAGCATTGATACGGCAATTGGTTCCAATGAAATCATCGTGTCTCGTCTTCCATAAATCATCCAAAACCACTTCATCATATTCTGGTTGAGCGATAAATTTAAATCCTTCGTGTAAATTGGCTTTAGCCATCGTGTCATTATATTCTTTGACGTACTCCATAAAACGATCGACCGAGTCTGAATGGAGTACCTTTTTTAATGTGTCAGCTACTTCATCAAACGTTTCTTGATCACTCATATTCGATAGTAAAATGGTTGAAGTTTCACTTTCTTGACTGACCGGCGCTTCTTGAACTGTTTCACCGGACGGTGCCCCGCAGCCAGCCAGTAGCGAAGTTAACAAGAACGCTGCTAGTAATTTACGCATTGACTTCTTCCTTTCAAAGCAAAAAATCCCAACCTTGCGGCTGGGATAGATTGATTAGTATTGTGTACGTTCTTTGATACGTGCAGCACGTCCTGATAGGGCGCGGATGTAGTATAATTTTGCACGGCGTACTTTACCTTGACGAGTCACTTCGATCTTAGCAACACGTGGTGTGTGAATTGGGAATGTACGTTCAACCCCAACACCGTTAGAAATTTTACGAACAGTAAATGTTTCGCTAATTCCTTGACCACGACGTTTAATAACTAAACCTTCGAAGATCTGAACACGCTCACGGTCACCTTCGACGATTAAAGCGTGTACACGAACGTTATCACCAGGGCGGAACTCTGGAATATCGTTACGTAATTGACTTTCGGTAATTTTAGCAATTAATGGATTCATCAATTTTTCTCCTCTCGACTAATATTCTTAAATAAAAGATTATTTAGCGGAATATTGTGATTTACAAGGTCTTTCGACCACTTTT
This sequence comes from Dolosicoccus paucivorans, assembly GCF_900100125.1. Lineage (GTDB taxonomy): Bacteria > Bacillota > Bacilli > Lactobacillales > Aerococcaceae > Dolosicoccus > Dolosicoccus paucivorans. The sequence goes on from NZ_FNEL01000019.1 coordinate 12,386, forward strand.
GTTATTATAACGAACCTTTTGTAGAAAGTAAAGACTTTTATTACTTAATTTTTGTCGGCTGAACCGTTAGACGGCGCTCAACAAACTCTAGTCCAATATCAACCGCCATCGCCATAATAGCCGTAGGAACAGCTCCAGCTAGCACAATCGCCCCACCGTCAGTTACGTTTGTTCCTCGTAAAATAATATCTCCTAATCCCCCGGCTCCAATAAAGGAACCAATCGCGGTAATTCCTACCCCCATCACTAAAGCGTTACGAATCCCGGCCATAATAACGGATAAGGATAAAGGTAGTTCAACATAACGAAGACGTTGCCATTTGTTCATCCCCACACCGGTTGCTGCATCCAATAAATCAGGTGGTAAATTAAGCATGCCTATATAAGTGTTTTTAATAATCGGAAGTAAAGAGTAAATAAGCACCGTTACAATCACCGTATTGGCTCCTAACCCCATTCCAATCATTAAAAGAGATAACATGGCTAAAGAAGGGATGGTTTGTAAAATGTTGGCTAGGGAAATAACCCAACTGCTTAAGCGTTTGTTTTTAGCAATAAAAATACCAATCGGGATTCCGATAACAATCGCACATAGCACCCCGTAAATCGACATTAAAAAGTGACGCCAAAACTCACTTAAAATGTAACTACCGTTTTGTTGTAAATAGTAGATAAATTTCTCCCATAAGGATAAGTCTGCCATCTTATTGACCTCCTCTTAAATAGTCGCGTTCTTTTAAGAATTGTTTAGCGACTAAACTTGGTTCTTCTAAATTGTGGTCGGATTGATAGTTTAACTGTTGCATCGTTTGTGTATCAGTCGCTCCTTCGAAACGTTCTAAAACAGGAATAACGTCAGGATACTTTTCTAACGCTTCTTTACTCATAATAATGACTGCTTCATAGGCTGGGAAGAATTGTAGGTCATCTTCGACGACAGTTAAATCATAACTTGCGATCCGTCCATCGGTTGTATATCCAACAACGGTCTCCATCTTCCCTTCAACTAAGGCATCATACACTAAACTCACTGACATAGGGTAAATAGACCCAAAGGAGTAACCATAAGTTTCTACAAAGTCTTTGTAACCATCTCCGTCACGGTCGACCCAGTCGTTTGGAAACCCTGCGCGCATTGTTTGAGCCATGTCTTTAAAGCTACTTAAATTTTGAATGTTATGTTCTTTTTCAAACTCTTTTGTAATTAAAAAGGCATAGGAGTTCTCAAAGCCGTAGGAATTAAAAACTTTATAACCAAAACGCTTTTGGAACTCATCTTTTACTACTCTAAACGCTTCTTCTGGATCGGTAATCGCTTCCATTTGTAAAGTAGCCGCGACCTCTGTTCCCGTAAAACGAGCAGCTGAAATATCCACGTCACCGGCGACCATCGCTTGGTGAGCCATTAAAGAGGTTCCTAAGTTTTTTAAAACGACGGCTTCATGATCTGTTTCTCGTTCGATCATAATGCGGATCATTTCTGCTAAAATTTGTGATTCCGTTGTTTCCATCGCGTTGATGCGAATCGTATTAACCGAAGAAGTTCCTTTTAAGCCTGGAAATCCACATCCTGCAAGCAGCATAACGATACTAGCGATCATTAAAAGGCGAGGAAGGGAATGTTTTTTAAACCATTGTTTCATTATATTTCCTCCTTTAAACTGCTTCTTGAGCGCTGGTTTGTGGGGTGAGCCGTTCTTCTAGTTTACCTAGAATTTGGTCAATCACAACAGCCATAATCGTTACTGGAATCGTTCCTGCCAAAATCAGATCCACTCTAAATAACGTCAAACCATTAAAAATAAAATCCCCTAGCCCGCCGGCTCCAATATAAGCGGCTAAAGTAGTCCATGCTAAAACGTAAGTCATTGATAAGCGGATGCCACTCATAATAACCGGAACCGCCATGGGTACTTCAAGTTGAGCGATAGATTCATAGGGCGTCATCCCCATTCCTTTAGCGGCATCTTTTAACGTACTAGAGACTTGTTCTATCCCGACGTAAGTGTTTCTTAAAATAGGAAGGAGTGAGTAAATAAATAACGCGACAACCGCCGGCTTTTTACCGACTCCTAGAAAAGGAATCATAAAACTTAATAAAGCTAGTGTTGGGATCGTCTGTAAGATACTCGCTACTGCAATAATTCCTTTAGAAACCCGAGGAATACGAGTAAGTAAAATACCTAAGGGAACAGCCACCAAGGTACCTAACCCCATCGCAGCCAGTGCGATAAATAAGTGCTCGCCAATTTTAACGATCAATTCTTGACCGTATTGTTGGATAAAAGTGCTCATTCATCACTCACCTCCACAGCAGTTTCTAAAGCGTCTGTGGATTGATTACCCCAAATTGCGTCATAAACAATATCAACTAAAGTTGAACGGGTTACAATTCCTACTAATTTATTTTTGTCATCAACAATTGGAATATAAGCATAACTGCGGTTTAAAATCAGTTCAATAGATTCACGAATTAAGGCATTTTCGTTTAAAGCGTAAATATTCGAACGATACACATCAGAAACGCTCGTTGCTTGATGGAACATATTTTGAACCTTTTGAACGTCTACCATTCCCTTTAAGTGGTAACCATTATCGACTACCAGTAAGGTGTCCACTCGTTTGTGGTACATCACTTCTAAAGCTTCCGTTAACGATTGGTCAATACGAATCGTAATCGGTTCGGGGTTCATTACTTCTTTAATGTATTTAACGTCTTGTTTTGGTTGGATTAAGCGGTCTGGTCCTAAGAAATCTTCCACAAACTGGTTGGCTGGATTTCTAACTAATTCATCCGGTGTTGCGACTTGGACAATTTTACCGTGATCCATCACAACAATTCGAGTGGCGAGCTTTAACGCTTCATCCATATCATGAGTTACAAAAACAAACGTCTTACCCAATTCTTCTTGTAAATGTTTAACTAAATCTTGTAAAGCTAAACGAGTAATGGGGTCTAATGCGCCAAAGGGTTCGTCCATTAAAATAATATCTTGGTCAGCTGCTAGAGCGCGCACTACCCCAATCCGTTGTTGTTGCCCACCGGATAATTGAGACGGATAGCGATCTAAAAACTCTTCCGGGAGTTCAGCCATGCGAATCATTTTTTTGGCGATTTTATCTTTTTCTTCTTCGCTCCAATTTAGTAATTTTGGAACAAGAGTGATGTTTTCTTTAATGGTCATATGAGGCATTAAGCCTACGTTTTGAATAACGTATCCAATGGAACGACGTAACTCCACAGGATCTTGATCCATAATATCAACACCATTAATTAAAATTTGTCCTTCAGTCAACTCTTCCATGCGGTTAATCATACGCATTGTCGTGGTCTTACCTGAACCAGAAGTTCCGATAAAACAAACAAATTCTCCGGGTTCGATCGTTAAATTAAAATCATCCACCGCGTGCTTTGTGCCGCTATAAATTTTCGAGACGTGTTTTAGTTCAATCATTTGATAGCTCCTTTACTCTTTATCCACTTCAAAGGTTGCTTCTTGAAGCGTTTTCAAAATTGCTTGTTCTTCTTGGGTCAACTCGGCCTTTTCTAAAAGGTCAGGTCGTTTCAATAAGGTTTTACGTAAGCTTTCTGTTATTTGCCATTGGCGAATCTTTTCGTGATGTCCGCTAAATAACACTTCCGGTACTTCTAACCCTTCAAATTCACGAGGACGAGTATACTGTGGGTGTTCTAATAAGTGACGTTGGTGGGATTCGTCGACAATGGAATGCTCGTTACCGACAACTTCAGGTAAAAGTCTTACCGTCGCATCAATCATGACCATCGTTGGTAATTCGCCGTTTGTTAAGACATAGTCTCCTAAAGATACTTCGTCTGTGACGTAATGTCTGACCCGATCATCAAATCCTTCATAATGACCGCAAATAAATACGAGTTGTTCTTCTTTAGCCCATTCATTAGCCATCTGTTGGGTAAAAGGTTCACCGGTTGGATCCACTAAAATAATTCGAGCGGATTCTTTCGGCTTAATATGACGTAACATATCGACAATGGGAGCTACTTGTAGAAGCATCCCAGCACCACCGCCATAAGGGTAATCATCCACATGACCATGTTTGTTGGTCGCAAACTGTCTAAAATTATGCAATCTAAAATCAATCAGCTCTTTATCTTGAGCAATGCCCATTAATGACACGGACATGGGAGTGAACATATCTGGAAAAAGAGTCAATACATCAATTCGCATCATCAATCAACCCTTCCATCAATTCAATGATCACTTCCTCGTCATTTAAATTGACTTCTTTTACGACATCTTCAATATAAGGGATTAAAGCATCATCTTTTCCAGCTTCTTGACGTTTAACAACCCAAACATCATTAGGTCCTAAAACGATGATATCTTTAATCGTTCCAATTGTCTCGCCGTCGGTCGTTTTGACGGTTAAACCGATAATATCAACATGGTAAAACTCATGATCGTCTAACTCTTCGCGGTCATCGGATTCAATCGCGAGCCATTTATTTTTGAACGGTTCCACTTCTTCAATCCGGTCATAACCCTTTAAATGGATAATATAAGTTCCTTTATTGAGTCTAGATTGTTCCACTTCAACGTGAGCTTCCACGTGGTTTTTATTTAAAACAACCAGTTCACTGCCAGGTTGAAAACGCTCCTCAGCAAAATCCGTTTCAGCAATAACTTTAATGTCGCCTCGAATACCAAAGGTATTAACAATGCGAGCTACGCGTGCGTACTTCATGTATTCACTCCTTTTAAGATGATTATAACTTTTCACTCTACTCTTTAAGAATACCAAACATAACACCTATTAGTCCAAGAACACCACTATTTAAAAGAAAAAGCAACCTCTTAAATAAGAAGTTGCTTTAGATGTTTCTTGAACAATTACGCTTTGTCGTCTTCAATAATTAAGCGAGTTCGCTTGCCATTATCTGACTTTGCGCTATAGACAATCGTGCGGATCGCACGAGCTACACGGCCTCGACGACCGATGACACGCCCAACATCTTCTTGATGAAGCGTTAAGCGGTATTCATTGAACTGATCTGTTTCGTTTAAATCCAACTTAACTTGTTCTGGATATTCTACGAGTGGTTCAACGATTGTTTCAATTAACGAACGAACTGTTGACATTGATTGTCACCCTCATTCTTCATTTAATGAATTATTTACTTTCGTGGAATTTTTGCATAATTCCTTGTTTTGAGAATAAGTTACGTACTGTATCAGATGGCTGTGCACCGTTACCTAACCATTTTAATGCTTTCTCTTCAGAAATTTCTACAGTTTCTGGTTGAGTTAGCGGGTTGTAAGTACCTACTTGCTCGATAATACGACCATCACGCTTTGAACGTGAATCTGCTACTACAATACGGTAAAAAGGTGTCTTTTTAGCACCCATGCGTTTTAAACGAATTTTAACTGCCATGTTTAAATTCCTCCTATAAGTTTAAGTAAATTTATTTGATTCATTTTCGAATACTTTAGTAGTATATCAAAATAAAAAGAGCGTGTAAAGCTTTTTTACTTTACACGCTGAAAAATGTTGTTATTTAAGAAAATTAATCTTCACGACGGCGGTATCCAACTAAGCCTAAACCAGCTAGAACCGAAACTGCAGCTGTTCCAAATAAAGCAAAGTTTTCTGCTTCACCTGTACTTGGCAAGTTTGATTCTTCGCGAGATGTTTCTTTCTTAACAGATACTTCTTTAGAAGATTTTTCTTCTTCAGATTTATCTGCTTCTGGTTTTTCCTCTTGAGGTTTTTTCAGCCTCAGGTTTTTGCGGTGTTTCAGGTTTTTGTGGTGTTTCCGCTTCAGCAGAGTCTACTTTAACCACTTTGTATAACCATTGAACCGCACCTGTTTCTTCATCAACAATACGTTCGTAGTCATAAACTACATAGCCTTCTTCTTTTAAGTAACCTAAGTGTGTACTTAAAGTATGGTAGATATTATCTTCAGAAGGATCAAAGAAGTCGTATAACTCTTTAATGACGTTACCGTCTTTATCAACGACAACAATGTGTCCTGAGTGAATTACATCTTTGTCTTCATGGTGCTCAGGTTTTTGTGGTGTTTCTGTTTCAGCAGAATCTGCTTTAACTACTTTGTATAACCATTGAACCGCACCTGTTTCTTCATCAACAGTACGTTCATAGTCATAAACTGCATAACCTTCTTCTTTTAAGTAACCTAAGTGGGTACTTAAAGCGTGGTAGATATTATCTTCAGATGGGTCAAAGAAGTCGTATAACTCTTTAATAACGTTACCGTCTTTATCAACCACGACAATATGTCCTGAGTGAAGGACGTCTTTGTCTTCATTGTGTTCAGGCGTTTGTGGAGCGTTCGTATCAGCTTTAACGACTTGGTAAACCCATTTAACTGCTCCAGTCTCTTCATCGACGACACGTTCGTAGTTATGAACTGTATAACCTTCTTCTTCTAAGTAACCTAAGTGGGTACTCAAAGCATGGTAGATGTTGTCTTCAGATGAGTCAAAGAAGTCGTATAATTCGTTAACAATGTTACCGTCTTTATCAACAGCAACGATGTGTCCTGAATGAATCACTTCTGCTTCTTCATCTTCATCAACTTCTGGTGTTTCTGGCGTTTCAGGAGTTTCTGTTTCTCCTACTTCTTCTTTGACAACTTTATATAACCAGCTTACTGAGCCAGTTTCTTCGTCTACTGCACGTTCATAGTCATATACTTTATAGCCGTCTTCTTTTAGTCCTGATAAGTAAGTGTTTAATAGATCGACGATATTTTGTTCAGATGAGTCAGTAAAGTCATATAACTCTTCGGTAATATTACCGTCTTTATCAACCACTACGATGTGACCTGAGTGGTTAACCACTTCTTGCAGTTCATCTTTAACACTTTCAAATGTGTAGATGAATGTATCTCCGACACGTTGGCTATCAACAAATTTGTATTGATCCACTTGACCAATATAGGTGTTGGCTAGAACTTGTAATTGATGAGATACGTCGCGCTCTGTACTTCATAGGTATGTTCTTCAACAATTTCACCATCAACTACCACTTGACCTGTCCAGCTAACTTGTTGTTCAGCTTCTTTTACGCTATCAAATTTGTAGATGAATGTGTCGCCATTACGTTCCACTTGAATGTTTGTGTACTTATCTGGTTGACCAACATAAGAACCTGCTAGTTCTTGGAGTTTCTGGGATACGTCGCGCTCTGTACCTTCATAGGTATGTTCTTCAACAATTTCACCATCAACTACCACTTGACCTGTCCAGCTAACTTGTTGTTCAGCGTCTTTCACACTATCAAAGTTGTAAATGAATGTGTCTTCAACACGTTCACTACCTAAGTATGTATATTTGTCAGCTTGAACGGTGTAGCTATTAGCTAACTCTTGTAGTTTTTCAGAGACTTCTTCTTCTGTTCCAACGAATGGTTTTTCAGCAATAATTTCTCCGTCAACTACGACACGTCCAGTCCAAATCACTTGTTGTTCTTCAACTTTATCCGCAACGGCTCTAAATTCAGTGACACTTTGAGTTCCTCCACCATTAGAAATCATATTGATGATATCTAGTATTGAAACTTCTTTTTCACCTGGAACTGCTCTAAATCCTGCGCCTGCTGTCATTGCTTCAGCAACTACCCAACGTGGGTTTTCGTAACCTTCTTTAGCTACTAATTCAGGAAATTTAATTTGGCCTGTGCTAACTGGTGTACCTTTTTTAATATCAAGAACGATTGGTGCAAACTCTTCAACACCTTCACTTGATACTTTAAAGATAGCACGGTCGTAGCCTTCTGGAATTTCAGCATCTGTATTTCCATCACGATTAATGATGTCAGCTAATGCTTCCACATTAATTGTAAATGTAACTTGTTCGCTTGAATTGTCTGCATAAGTAACAAGGACTGGAATTTCAACCGTTCCTTTAGCTGCGTCTTCTTCAGTTGGAGTGTAAGTAATAATTCCTAAGTTATTAATAACCGCTCCATCTGGGGCACCATCAACTAAACTAAATTCAGGATTTTCTGGCGTTGTGCCGTCGTCACTTGTAAAGCTTGGTTCAGCTGAACGAAGGGCTTCGCCTGCTTTACCTTCAGCGTTTGCATAACTTGGCTCATATTTTTCAGCTTCTGAACGATTATCTTCAATAGTAACATTGACCGTTACTTCTGCTGTCGAACCATCTGGGTAAGTGACAAGTGCAACTCCTGTTGTTTTAGTTGCTTTATCAACTTTAGGTGCTTCTTTCCAAGTAACAGTAGTGCCTTCTGGGAATGAATGTAATTCATCTTGAGGTGCTACTCCATCTTTAGCTTCTGGAAGAACATCTAGTTGGGTTGTAATATCTTTTGCAACAGGTGGATATTGTTCATTTTGTTTGCGAGTATCTGGTACTTCCACTTCAACCGGAACTTCATCAGTACTTCCATCTGGGTAAGTAACTAATAATGTACCTTCTGATGGGCCGACGCCGTCAACTTTTGGTTCTTCTTTCCAAGAGTATTTTGTTTCATCTGGTAACGCTTCTTTATTTGTTACAGCTTCTTCAGCGCTTGGTACCTTATTCACTTCAGTTACTAGCTTTTGAACTTCTGGTTCATAAGTATCTGCTTGTTGTTCAACAGCTTTTTCGACTAATTCTGTACCAGCAATAGTATCTGTTGAATCGTCAGAATAAGTAATGGTTGCGTCACCATTTTCTCCTACTGACACAGTTGTGTTTTCAGGGAAATCTGGGTTTGTTGCTTCAATTTTTTGTTTAACGGTTGCTTGTTCTTCTTCAGTTAATTTGCTTGGATCAGCAACGGGTGTTTTTTCTGGAACATTTGGTACGACTTTATCTGCTTGAACCGTACTGTCTTCTACCGTTACTTTAACTTCTTCAACAACAGATGAATCATCAGGGTAAGTAACACGTACGCGGCCTGTCGTTTCACCGACTACGTCTACTTTTGGTTCTTCTTCCCAAGTGATGGTTGTTCCTTGTGGGAATGAATGTAATTCATCTTCAGGTGCTACCGCGTCTTCAGCGTTTGGTACGGTATTGATTGTAGTTGTTAAAGGTTTAACAACAGGTGGGTACATTTCGCTTTGTTTGCGGGTATCTTCTACCGTTACTTCCTCTTTTCTTTCTTGAGAAGATCCGTCAGCGTAAGTAATAACAACAGTTGCTTCAGATACACCAGGTCCGTCTACTTTTGGTGCTTCTTTCCAAGCGTACTTAGTGTCTGTTGGTAACTCGTCTTTATTGGTTACCGCTTCAGAAGCTTCTGGAACAACGTTTAATTGTGTTGTTAAGTTTTGTACTTGTGGTTCTTGACGCGTACTTTCTTCAGTATCATCTTTAACAGTAATGACAACTTGTTTCTCATCTGTACTATCGTCAGAATAAGTAACCACTAATGTCGCTTCCATTGGGCCAGCAACGTTTACTTCTGGTTCTGTCTTCCATGAATATTTAGCATCTTCTGGTAAGTCTTGTTTGTTTGTAACAGCTTCTTCAGCTTCAGGAACGACACCTTTATCTGTTGTCAGTTCTTTAACTTCTGGTTCATTTAAGTCAGCTTGTTTTTTGTCTGCTTTTTCGACTAATTCTGTACCAGCAATCTTATCAGTAGAGTTGTCAGAATAAGTGATCGTTGCGTCACCATTTTCTGCTACAGCAACAGTTGTGTTGTTAGGGAAGTTATCTTTGTTGGCTTCTTCAATTTTTCCTTTAACCGCTGTTTTTTCTTCTTCTGTTAAAGCAGCTGGATCAACAACTGGTGTTTTTTCAGGAACTTTTGGTACGACTTTGTCCGCTAAAATGTTACTGTCTTCAACTTTGACATCAACTTTTACATCCGCTGTTGAACCATCAGGATAGTTTACACGAACAGTTCCTTTTTTATCACCTGGTGTTGTGACATCAGGTGCTTGAGCCCATTCGAAAGTGGTGTTATCTGGGAATGGATGGAACTCATCTTCCGGCTCTACTCCTTCTTCTGCTTTAGGTAGTGTGTTAATTTTAGTTGTTAACGATTTGGCTACCGCGGTGTATACGTCACTTTCTTTTTGAACATCTCCTGAGACAGTTAACATAATTGTCTTTTCATCATTACTTCCGTCAGAATAAGCGATAACGACTGTGGCAGGGCCAGGACCAGGAATATTTACATTTGGATTTTCTTTCCACTTGTAAGTAGTGTCTGATGGCAAATCATTTTTATTGGTTACTGCATCAGTAGCCTTTGGCAATACACCTGAAGGTGTCACTAAATCAGTCACTTTTGGATCATGAAGTTCTGCTAGAGGTTGTTTATCTGCCTTATTGGATTCTTCTTTTGTCTCATCATTGGATGGTGCGTTATTTTCTGTAGCACCTGTATCTGTTTTATTTTCTTCTACTGTACCTGCATTTGTATCTGGAGTTTCTTTTTCTGCAGTGTCATCTGCATTCGGTGCAGTCTCACTTTTCTCCTCAGTTGTTGGAGGGGTTGTCTCTAATTCTTCTGCTGAAACTAGTGCAGTATCAGCACCAAAAAAAATGCCTGCTGCTACAGCAACAGAAGCCACTCCTACACTAAATTTGCGGATACCAAAGTGTTGAACTTTCGTTCCGTCTTTCATTTTTGCATTTGTGTATTGTTTTTACTAAACATTTGTACACTCCTTTAAAATACATCCATAATAAGTTACATTGTAAATTACACTTCACCATACAGTTATGTCACCCTTCATTCTATAATGAACTTTGGGTTTACAAAACTCTGGTCATTATGATTTTAACATCATACATTGGAATATACAATTAACAAAACATTACAAATTGTCATTTCTTTAATTTATTCTTATTGATAATAATAACCACTTCTTCATTTGAAAGATTTCTTTCTTGAAGAAGTGGTTATTCGTTTATTAACGTCTTCTACGCATACGTCTTAATTTACGTTGAATGCGTTTTTGTTCTTGTTCTTCTTGGAGTTGTTCAGGCGTTTTAAAAGCGTTTGGATCTAAATCTGGCATTGCTCCGCCCATTCCTGGAACGTTGGTTGGCAATTGGTTCATCATCTTTTGTAAGTTACCCATCTTGCCGTTAGACATTTGATTCATCAATTGACGACTTTGGTTGAATTGAGAAATCATTTGGTTAACAGCTTGCAATGATTGACCGGATCCTTTGGCGATACGACGACGGCGACTTTGGGATAAAATATCTGGGTTAGCGCGTTCTTCTTTTGTCATGGAATAAATAATGGCCTTAATATGAGCCATATCTTTCTCATCCACATTAAGCTCATCTAAACCTGGAATTTTATTAAGCCCTGGGATCATCTTCAAGATATCTTTAATGGAGCCCATTTTGTTAACTTGGTCCATTTGTTCAATGAAGTCGTTGAAGTCAAAGGTATTCGCTTTAATTTTTTCAGCAACTTCTTGAGCTTTTTCTTCGTCGAACTGAGCTTGAGCTCGCTCGATTAAGGTCATCATATCTCCCATACCTAATATACGGCTGGCCATACGGGCTGGGTAGAATGGTTGTAAAGCGTCTAGCTTTTCACCTTGTCCGGTAAATTTAATCGGTTTATGAGTAATTTCGCGAATTGATAAGGCTGCCCCACCGCGAGTGTCCCCGTCAAGTTTCGTAATAATAACCCCGGTAATATCTAACGCTTCATTAAAAGCCTTCGCAACGTTAGCAGCATCTTGACCGGTCATCGCATCAACGGTTAGAAGTATTTCATTAGGCGAAATGGCTTCTTGAATGTTCTTCAGTTCATTCATCAATGTTTCGTCAACGTGCAAGCGACCTGCCGTATCAATAATAACGACTTCATGGCCGTGCATTTTAGCGTGTTCTACCGCGTCGGTTGCTAGTTGAACTGGATCAGCTTCAACCCCTTTTGAATAGACTTCAAAATCTAACTGGCGACCGATAGTTTGAAGTTGGTCAATGGCGGCCGGACGGTAAACGTCAGCTGCAACCAGTAAGGGTTTCTTTTTATTGAGTTCTTCGTTAACGTATTTGGCTAATTTACCAACGGTAGTTGTTTTACCCGCACCTTGTAAACCAGCCATCATAATAATGGTTGGTGGCTGGGGGGATATATTAAGCGGTGCTTGCTCGCCCCCCATTAAGTTCGTTAACTCTTCATCAACGATTTTTAAGACTTGTTGAGCTGGGGATAGGGACTCTAATACGTCAGAACCTAGCGCACGGTCGTTAACACGCTTAACGAAGGTTTTAACAACTTGGAAGTTAACGTCTGCTTCAAGGAGTGCTAGACGAATCTCCCGCATCATTTGTCTTAAATCGGCTTCACTAATCGTGCCACCTTTAGCGACTTGACTGATCGCTTGTTGTAATCGGTCAGATAAACTTTCAAATGCCATATTATTTCTCCTTTATTCGACATCCATTTGATGTAGTTGTTTAATTAATGGGTATAAGGGTGAATCATCAGTTATTAAATCTTCCATGTCGGATAGAATCATTTGTCTTCTACTGCGGCGCTTGGATAATTGCAAGTGAGTCTCGTAATGTTCGAGCGCTTCTTCACTGCGCTTTAACGAGTCTCTTACGCCTTGGCGACTAATACCAATAGTTTCTGCAATTTCTCTTAATGAAAAATCTTCAGCGTAATACATCCGAAATATTTCTCGTTGGCGGTCTGTTAATAAAGAAGCATAAAAGGAATAGAGCTGATTTAAACGGACCATTTTTTCTAAAGACACACTCGCCACCTCCGAATCCTTCATGGATAATCTTCTTATGATTTTACCACGATTTTAGCGACTAAACAAATAACCAAAAAAAGAAGCCACTATGTTAAGTGACTTCTAACTATTTATTGATTTAAACCGTTATAAATAACATCTAAATTCGTTTGTAAATACTTCAAATAGGTATCCGCGGGTGAACCTTTTTCACCGATTTCGTCGGAATAAACCGGCTCTTCATAAATCTCAACGCCCGTTTCCTTCGATACGGTTTGCATTGGACGTCTATCAACGTTTGATTCAACGAACAATACCGGTGGGTTATTATCTTTGACCCATTGAATCGCTGATTGAATTTGAGCGGGCGAACCATTTTCATCGGTATCAATTGCCCAAATATAACCATGATTTAAGTTAAAAGATTGAGTCATATATTGGAAAGCATGTTCGCTAGCAATAAAGTTACGCTGGTTACCTTCTAAACTGCCCAATTTTTCTTCATATTCATCGCGAATTGCTTCTAACTCTTTAATATAAGCTTCAGCGTTTTCTTGATAGACCACTTCATTATTTGGATCTTGTTCTTTTAAGACCTCTACAATTCGTTGAGCCATTTTTATACCTACGTTAGGATCTGCAAAGGCATGAGGGTTAATTTCTTGCCTTCCTTCTTCATCTTTTAAATATTGTGGTTCTACGTCTTTAGCAACTTCGATGAGTTGTTCTGGTGACTTCTTCACTGAATTAGCTAATTTCATAAACCAACCATTTTCGGATCCTTCTAAGTTTAATCCGTTATAAAACATTAAATCCGCGTCAGTCGCTTTCATAATGTCTTCTGGTAAAGGTTCATATTCATGAGGATCAGTTCCAACTGGAACTAAGTTATAGACTTCAATATGATCTTGGCCGATACTTTCTAACATATCAGTTAAGAGAGAAAAACTTGAAACCACTTTTAGCGGTTCATCTGCATGAGCTGTGGTTGCGATACTTAATCCCATCATTAAAATTAAGTTGATCGCACATAATACTTTCAATAAACGTTTCATTTAATCATACCTTCCTACTATTTAGATAATTTATGAGCTAAACGCCAGACGTAGCCGTTATTAGGTGCAAATAAAAAGGCTAAAACAAACATTACTGTGGCACATAATACAATCGCTGCTCCTGACGGAACGTTAATAACAAAACTAATATACAATCCGCCCACTGAAGAAATAACACCAAAAATAGCCGAAAGAATTAACATATTTCGTAAGTTGTTTGTTAATAGATACGCTGTCGAAGCTGGTGTAATCAGTAAAGCAACAACTAAAATAGCACCAACAGCTTGCAGTGAGGCTACAGTAACTAACGTTAACGTCACCATAATTCCATAATGAATTAATTTAGTTGGGTATCCCCAAGCAGCCGCCATTGTTGGATCAAAGGTGGTAATAAGTAATTCTTTATAAAAAGCAACGACTAGAATGATAACAATCACACCGATTACCATCGCAATATTTCGGTCGCTGTCTTGAACCGTTAAAATATTACCAAACAAAATTTCTGTTAAGTCCGTGGCGCTTTGTGCCATTTGAATTAAAATAACACCGATCGCGAAAAAGGATGAAAAGACAATCCCTATCGCCGCATCGCTTTTAATTCGACTCGACTGTTGAATGAGACCAATCAGTAATGCTGTAATAAAGCCGGTGATCGCCGCTCCGATGAAAAAGTTCGTTCCCATCATATAAGAAATCGCCACACCGGGTAAAATTGCGTGAGAAATCGCATCCCCCATTAAAGCTAATCCTCTTAAAATAATAAAGCAGCCTAATATTCCGGCAATGACTCCAACCATCACTGAAGTTGTTAATGCTTTTTGTAAAAACTCATAGTCTTTGATTTGTTGGATGAATTGTTGCATTTGTTCCAATGTAAACACAGTTGACCAATTACTCATTGAGAGCACCTCCTCCAACAAATTGGGTAGAGGTTAAAATGCTTTCGCCAAAGGCTTCGGATAAATACTGCGGAGTAAAGCACTCTTCAACCGTCCCATAAGCAATTAATTGTTGTTTAAGTAAAATCACACTATCAAAGTACTCCGCTACTTTACTTAAATCATGGTGAACAATTAATATTGTTTTACCATCTCCTTTCATTTGACGTAAAATTTTAGCGATAATGGCTTCACTTTTAGCGTCAATTCCTACAAATGGTTCATCTAAAAAGATATAATCTGCATCTTGAACAAGGACGCGAGCAATGAGAACGCGTTGGAATTGTCCACCAGAAAGTTCGCTAATTTGACGGTGGGAAAACTCTTCGAGTCCCACTTGCCTTAATGCTTCCATCGCTTGTTCTTTTTGCTCTTTGGTGGGAAATTTAAATAACCCTAGTTGACGGTAAAACCCGATAGCCACCATATCTAAAACGTTAATCGGAAAATCATGGTCGATGTTATTCTTTTGTTCGACGTAAGATATTTTCTTTCTTACTTGACTCACATGCTGACCGTCATAGGTCGTTGTTCCGCTATGGGGAAGAATATTTAACATCGCTTTCATTAACGTTGATTTTCCCGCTCCGTTTGGCCCAATAATTCCAATTAGTTGCCCTGTCTTCAATTTAAATGAGACATCATCTAAGGCAAGGAATTTATTGTAGGAAACGGATAAATTATTCGCTTCTATCATATTATTCCTTCTTTCTTTTCTGAAACATTGTTTAGGGTAACCTAAATAATGTCCAGTAAAAAACAATAGAATATTCTATTGATTTATTTGTTTGTGTTTTCGTTCTCTTTGTTTAGCCTTACCTAAACTTTAACGCATCCTTTTTTCTTTGTCAAGCATCTTGATCAAATTCATGCCACTTTTTTATACCCTCTTGAAACCGCTTGATATAGCGCTCTTTTTGAAATAATAGTTGGTGTAATCCTTGATATAGTTCGCTGGAAGTATTAATGAAAGATAGCTGGTCTTTTTGTTCAAATAAAGCCTCTTGAACCATTTCATGAGGTACTTGTTGGTAAATATCGTCTAAGTGATCTTTAATGTAATCTTTTAACCGCTCCACTCTTTTAGATTCAAACGCAGTAATTTGATCTAATTCACTTAAAGTTTGTCGGTAGGAACGGTTGCGAACCATTTGACCGTCTTGGACATAACAATACTCTTTTGTAAAAGGAGTCTGAGCGCTTGGAAATGTTCCATGAATTTGATACCACCCATCATAAATACGATAATGATCTTCTTCTAAAGGAAGAAACTCACGTTTTACATGGTAAGTTTCATCGGGTCCGGTAATTTCAGCGATCCACTGTTTTTGATCTTGCGGGTGGGGAAGAAGTTCTAATTTTTGATAGAAATTTGTTGTCATCGTTTACCTTTCTTTTAGTTGTATTAAAACTCTTAGTGTAAAATAACTGTTGGTAAGCTAAAAGCAAAAAAGATAACCCTCTGCTATACTGTTAGTAGCTAAAACAGACAGAAAGTTAGAGGGTTATCCATGAATATTGTAACACAAGTTATGCAAGAAATTAGTAAAATGATGACAGATTTATATCATCAAGCGATTCAAGGGGAAGTAGACTTTTCAACGTGTATCAAAACCATTCGCGATACGATGCGTCAACTCTCAGTCGATTTAGGAGAAGATCTCTGTGCAACGATTGAGGAATCCCTCTTTAAAAGCCCTGGAAGAAAAGCAAGATATCGTGTTCATCGTA
>NZ_FNEL01000045.1 GCF_900100125.1 Dolosicoccus paucivorans
ATTCAATTCTATTTATTTTGTACTAGAACTTTAAGTATGTGTCACATATGTTTGACTACTCTAGACCTATATTTTAAGTTTTTTTAAAAAATGTATACAAAAATCTTTTAAACTGTGCTATAATTTCTTTTGGAATTCTAAAGAAAACGTTTTCAGCACTTTACAAAGGAGGAATTTAAATGGTTGGAATTATTTTAGCAACTCACGGGGAATTTGCCCAAGGGATTGCTCAATCTGCTTCCATGATTTTTGGCGATCAAGATCGTTTAGAAGTTGTAACCTTCATGCCAAATGAAGGCCCTGAAGACTTGAAGCGTCACTTACATGAAGCAATGAATAATTTAGGAAAAGACAGCGAAATTTTATT
Source organism: Dolosicoccus paucivorans (assembly GCF_900100125.1). GTDB lineage: Bacteria > Bacillota > Bacilli > Lactobacillales > Aerococcaceae > Dolosicoccus > Dolosicoccus paucivorans. Next base: position 368 of record NZ_FNEL01000045.1, read on the forward strand.
TCTAGTGGACTTATGGGGTGGCTCACCTTTTAACCAAGCAAGCGCAATTCATGAAGAAAATCCTGAAACAACCGCTATTTTATCAGGTTTAAACTTACCTTTACTATTAGAAGTATTAGGCGGACGCATGGGGATTGAATCGGCTCAAGAACTTGCAGGTCAAGTTGTCCCATCAGGACGCGATGGCATTAAGGTTCTTCCCGAATCTCTAGAACCTAAAGCAGTCGCTCCAGTAGCTGATGCAGAACCACAAAAAGCTGTGTCAAGTATTCCTGAAGGAACGGTTATTGGAGACGGTAAAATCGATTATGCTCTTGTGCGAATTGATACGCGTTTACTTCACGGTCAAGTTGCTACAGGCTGGGTTAAAGCGGTACAACCTTCACGCATTATTGTTGTCTCAGATAAAGTATCAAACGACACTATGCGTAAGTCTTTAATTAAACAAGCCTCACCTTCTGGTATTCCAGCAAGTACTATTCCGATTAGTAAACTAGCGGAAATTGATAAAGATCCAAGATTTGGTGGAACAAAGGCATTGGTTCTATTTGAATCACCTCAAGAACTGCTACAAGCCATGGACGCGGGAGTAGAATTTGATAAAGTTAACTTAGGTTCTATGGCTCACTCTGAAGGTAAGAAAATGATTTCTCGAGCGATTTCGGTTGATGAAGAAGACGTTAAAGTTTTAAAAGAAATTGAACGTCGCGGGGTTACTTTTGATGTACGCCGTGTTCCAGGGGATTCAGACGAGAATTTAGACCGCTTACTTAAAAAAGAAAAATTAATTTAATAAGGAGGTATTATCAATGGATATTAATATGATTCAAGCACTATTCATTTTAATTGTCGCATTATTTGCTGGGTTTGAAAGTGTGTTAGACGAATTCCAACTACACCAACCAATCATTACATGTACATTAATCGGACTTATTACAGGTGACTTAGCAACAGGTTTATTTATTGGAGGAAGTCTTCAATTAATTGCCTTAGGATGGATGAACGTTGGAGCTGCTCAAGCGCCAGATATTGCGATCGCGGGAGTCATTGCAGGTATTTTAACTTTAGCTAAAGGAGCGGGAACTTCTGAGGCAATTGCGATTGCGATTCCATTAGCTATTGCAGGACAAGTATTAACCATCTTTGTACGTACATTGGCTGTCGGTTTAGGTCATTATGCTGACCGTCAAGCTGAAAGCGGAAATATTCGCGGAGTGGAATTAGCTAACTTAGCTGGGTTAATGTTACAAGGTTTACGTGTTGCTATTCCGGCGGGATTAGTATTAGCAATTCCTACCCATGTGGTGGTTAATGCTCTAGCAGCTATTCCTGCTTGGATTACAGGTGGTTTAGCTGTAGGTGGTGGAATGGTTGTAGCCGTCGGTTATGCGATGGTTATCAACATGATGGCTTCTAAATTAACTTGGCCATTCTTCTTTATCGGTTTTGGTTTATCTGCTTTAACAGAATTAAACCTTGTAGCGATGGGTATTATTGGTGCTTCTTTAGCCTTAATTTACATTCAATTAGACCCTCGCTTAAATAGTGAATTTGCTTCTGCTGGTGGCGGAGGATCCGTTGAATCAGCATTAACTGACATTTTAGAAGACTATTAAGAAAGGAGCCCTCTATCATGACTAATCAAACAGTTCAACCGGAAAAAACAATTGAATTAACTAAAAAAGATCGTCTAGCGGTAGCGTGGCGTCGTACATTTATTCAAGCAAACTGGAACTATGAAAGAATGCATAACGTTGGGTTTGCTTATCAAATGGCACCCGTTGTTCGTAAACTATACAAAACAAAAGAAGAACAATCTCAAGCTATGCAACGTCACTTAGAGTTCGTTAACACTCACCCTTACTTATATGGTCCAATTAACGGAGTTGTTTTAGCTTTAGAAGAACAAAAAGCTAACGGTGCAGATATTCCTGACCAAACCATTCAAGGGGTTAAAATCGGAATGATGGGACCTCTAGCCGGAGTTGGGGATCCAATCTTCTGGGGAACATTACGTCCCGTATTAGGAGCTTTTGCAGCTTCTTTAGCTTTATCAGGTTCTGGCTTAGGTCCTATTATTTTCTTCCTAGCTTGGAACATGATTCGTTTCGGCTTTACTTGGTACACTCAAGAGTTAGGTTACCGATCCGGAACTGAAATTACTAAAGACTTAAGTGGCGGTATTTTACAAAAGATTACTACTGTTGCTTCTATTTTAGGGATGTTTATTATGGGGGTTCTTGTTCCACGTTGGACATCTATGAACTTCCCGGCCGTTCTATCTTCTGTTAAAGTGGATTCAGCCGATATGGTAAACTTTTCGCAACTAGCTGAAGAAGCAAATAATAATGCATTAACTGCAGACACATTACGAGATATTACGATGCAAATTCAAAATGGTATGAGCTTAACAGACGTTAACGTTCAAACATTACAAGACGTCTTAAATCAACTATTACCAGGTCTTATGCCTTTACTACTGACTTTCTTAAGCATTTGGTTACTTCGTAAAAATGTCAGCGCCATTACCATTATTTTAGGTATTTTCGTTCTAGGTATTTTAATGTACTCTCTAGGTATTATGGCCTAATTCAATGAACGGATCATTAAATGATACAGTAGACTTTGTCACCCGAGCTAACTCAACCTATCAACCACTTAACCCAAAACCAGGTTTATTAATTATAGGAGATCACGGAGTCGAATTTTTAAGTAAAAATGGTCAAGGATTTATTCAAATTCCTTGGCATACCATTCAAAAAGTTCATGTTCAACTTCTCTTTAAAGGACGTTACGTTCGTGGATTCTTTATTGAAACCAGTGATGAACACCGTTTAGAGTTTATTGTTAGCAAAGGAAAGGATTGTTTAAGAGCGATGTATCGCTACTTAAGCCGCGACCAATTTGTTGTGAAAGAAAGTAATTTCAAATCCTTATTTAAGTTTAGAAAATAATAAATCGCCTTGGAAAATAAAATCCAAGGCGATTTTTTATATAAAAAACATTAACGTTTATTAGACACGTTGAGCATATTGATAGCTCGTTCTAGCGATATTTGCGCACGTTTAAAGGCGACCTTATCGTTGGTAGCTTTGGCGTCTTCTAACTGTTCTTGAGCACGTTGTTTTTCAACCGCAACTTTAGCTTCATCAATATCTTTTGCATTAATAGCTGAGTTGCTGACAATTTCAATTCGGTTATGACGCATTTCCAAAACGCCACCGTTCACAGCGATAAAGTCAACTTTATCTTGATCGCGGTGATCCTTACGAGTTACTTTAACCGCATCAATCGCTAACGCAATTAAAATGGGCGCATGGTTAGGTAAAAGGGTCATTCCACCAATTACCGACTCTACATGGCAACTATAGGCGAAATCATCATAAATCAACCCTTGAGGAGAAAAAACTTGAACATGAATGTACTTTGATTTCTTTTGTTCCATTAATGATCTTCTCCTTTCATTTATGATAACTCGTCCGGTAAATTAATCCCAATGTTGCGAGCCTTTTCAATTGCTTGGCCAATATTTCCGACGTTTCTAAAAGCTTCTTCTGGTAATTCATCATATTTACCTTCTAAAATACCTTCAAAGCCGTCTAATGTTTCTTCAATCGTAACAAAGGAACCAGGGATACCTGTAAACGCCTCTGCTACGTGGAAGTTTTGTGATAGGAAAAATTGTAGACGACGCGCGCGACTAACAACTAATTTTTCCTCATCGGATAGTTCATCTAATCCTAAGATTGCGATAATATCTTGCAGTTCACGGTAACGTTGGAGTGTACTTTGAACGCGGTGAGCGATGTCATAATGTCTTTGACCAACAATCTCTTCAGATAACGCACTTGAGGTTGACTCTAAAGGATCTACCGCTGGGTAAATACCTTGTTCTGTTAAACGACGCTCTAAGTTCGTTGTCGCGTCTAAGTGAGCAAAGGTTGTTGCAGGCGCAGGGTCTGTGTAGTCGTCAGCTGGAACATAAACCGCTTGAATCGATGTAATCGATCCGTCTTTAGTCGATGTAATACGTTCTTGCATCGCACCCATTTCACTCGCTAATGTAGGTTGATATCCTACAGCAGAAGGCATACGACCAAGAAGCGCAGATACTTCTGACCCAGCTTGAGTAAATCTAAAGATGTTATCAATAAAGAGTAATACGTCTTGTTTCATCACATCTCTAAAGTACTCTGCCATAGTTAAACCTGTTAAGGCAACACGCATTCTCGCTCCAGGCGGTTCGTTCATTTGACCAAAGACCATAGCAGTCTTACGGTCTACTCCCGATTCACGCATTTCAAAAACTAAGTCGTTCCCTTCACGGGTACGCTCTCCTACCCCAGCAAAAACAGATATACCTCCTGCTTGCTCGGCAATGTTATGAATTAACTCTTGAATTAAAACGGTTTTACCGACCCCAGCACCACCAAAAAGACCAATCTTTCCACCTTTAATATAAGGCGCAAGTAAGTCAATCACCTTAATACCAGTTTCAAGAATTTCAAAACTATTACTTAAATCTTCATAGGTTGGTGCTTTACGGTGAATACTATGACGCTCAACTGATGGGTCCACTTCGCCCTTTTCATCAATTGGTTGACCTAAAACGTTAAAAACACGTCCTAAGGTTTCTTCTCCAACCGGAACACTAATAGGTGCGCCCGTTTGGATAACTTCCATTCCACGACTCAATCCATCTGTTGATTGCATCGCAATGGTTCTAACTGTATTATTTCCCAAGTCTAAGACAACTTCTAAAAAGACTTCTTCTGTTTTACGCTTTGAGTCTTCTTGAATTATCAAAGCATGGTTAATATCTGGTAACTTTGAATCTTCAGGAAATGAAACATCCACAACGGGGCCAATAATTTGTGATACTTGACCTTTTTCCATCCGTTAATTACCCCCTTTTGTTTCATTTTGTGCATTTGCACCACTAACAATTTCAATAATTTCATTGGTTACACGTAATTGACGCTGTTGGTTATAAGACTGTTGCAGTTCGTCAATCATTTCTTGAGCATTTTCAGTCGCTGACTGCATCGTAGTCATTCGTGTTCCATGCTCAGCTGCTTTAGCGTGAATAATGGCTCCGTAGATTTGACTTTCCGCATATTGAGGAAGTAAAACGTCCAGTAAGCCATCTGCTGAAGGTTCGATAATAAAGTCTAATAAAGGACCTTCTTCTACAGGCTCTTGTCTTTCGTCATGCAAATCCATAATCGGTAAGATTTGCTCATTTCTAAACTCATGGTGAATCGCATTAATATGTCGGTTGTAACACACATATAATGCATCAAATACTCGATCATGAAACAATTCAGTCGCTTTACGAACAATACTTTGAACTTCAATAAAGTCTGGTCGGTCAGAAACCGTATGCATTTCATAAGCGACTTCATAACCTTCTTCTTGACAATACTCAACAATCGGAGTCCCCATTGCTAAGACAACGACTTCATCTTTATTATATTGTTTAAAAATTTGGTCCATTTGATTAATGACTGAGTTATTATAACTTCCGGCTAATCCTTGACTCGATGTAATAACTAAAAAGCCTGTCTTCTTAACTGGACGTTGTTCTAACAAATCTCTAAAGTCGATTAACCCTGACTCCGTTGATTGATCTTCGGTTGTAATTAAATCTTCAATGTGGGCTTCAACCACATCGGAAACGAGTTCTCGTAACTTTTTCGCATAGACTGCATAACTTCTCGCATCTTTTGAAATGCGGTTATATTTAGCCGCTGCTACCATTTGCATCGCACGTGTAATTTGAGCTGTTTTTTGAGTAGATGTTATCCGTTTTTTTAAATTGTTTAAAGACATGATAACCCTTCTTTCTTTCTATTACTCATCATTTGTACGATATCGTTGAGCAATGGCTTCAAATTGTGTATTAAATGCGTCTAACATGTCATTTAAAATGATCGGTTCTGGTAACTTTTTATTATGACGAATGACATTTAAAATACTATCTTGGTATTGATTTTCAACGAATAAGTAAAGTTCTCTTTCATATTCTGAAATAGCTTCTACAGGAATATCATCTAAAAATCCATGAGATAACGCGTAAAGTAAGACGACTTGTTTGTCCACTGAAATTGGACGGTGTAGACGTTGTTTTAATACTTCTACCGTACGGCGTCCGCGATTAAGTTTTTGTTGAGTGGCTTCGTCTAAGTCCGATCCAAATTGACTGAAAGCTTCCAATTCACGGTAACTTGCCAAGTCAATACGAAGGGTTCCTGAAACATCTTTCATCGCTTTAATTTGAGCCGATCCACCAACACGAGAAACGGATAATCCCGCGTTAATTGCCGGACGAATCCCTGCAAAGAACATATCTGCTTCTAAGAAAATTTGTCCGTCAGTAATCCCAATAACGTTAGTTGGGATGTAAGCTGAAATATCTCCTGCTTGCGTTTCAACGATCGGTAGAGAGGTAATCGATCCTCCACCTAATTTATCATTCAACTGAGCTGATCGTTCGAGTAAGCGTGAGTGTAAGTAGAATACGTCTCCTGGATAAGCTTCGCGTCCTGGTGGTCTTCTAAGTAATAGACTCATCTCACGGTAAGCTGCAGCTTGTTTAGATAAATCATCATAAATAATTAAAACATGTTTACCTTCATACATGAACTCTTCAGCCATTGCGGTGGCGGCATAAGGTGCTAAGTAAAGTAAAGCTGCTGGTTGAGAAGCACTGGCGCTAACAACGATTGTATACTCCATGGCTCCATAGCGTTCTAGCGTTGAGACGATATTTTTTACCGTTGATTCTTTTTGACCAATAGCTACGTAAATACAAATAACATCTTCTTCTTTTTGATTTAAGATGGTATCGATTGCGATCGTTGTTTTACCGGTTTTGCGGTCTCCAATGATCAATTCACGTTGCCCACGTCCAATAGGAACTAAAGCGTCAATCGCTTTTTGTCCTGTTTGTAAGGGTTGGTCAACACTTTGACGGTCCATAATGCCTGGTGCGGCTGCTTCTACGGGACGACGTTTAGAAGTAAAGATTTCACCTTTACCATCAATAGGACGCCCCAGCGCATCAACGACGCGTCCTAAAAGAGACGGGCCGACGGGAACTTGCATAACTGTTCCTAAAGGTTTGACGACGTCTCCTTCATGGATATTGGAGTAATCACCAAAGATGATAATTCCGACGTTATCTTTTTCTAAGTTTTGAACCATACCGTAAGTGCCGTTAGGAAATTGAACCATTTCACTAACCATGGCTTCATCCAGTCCGACGACTCGTGCAATACCATCCCCTACGAAGGTTACCGTTCCGATTTCTTCAATTTTATGACTTGATTTAAATTGCTTAATTTCATGTCTGAGAAGGTTTTCTAGATTAATATTTGCCATCTATTGTCCCTCCATCAACTGTTGATTTAAATAATTATGAAGCTCTTCTAGCGTTCGTTTACCTGAGCGTTCATAATAAAATGATTTGCTTTGAATACGCACACCAGTCAAAAGAGTCGGATCAACTTTTAAATCGACTTGGTCGACAATCTCTCCTGTCTTATCTTGGAATAGACTAATGATCCGTTCAATTTGATGCTCTTTCAAAGAAATCGCGCTCGTAATAATTAAAGGATGCTGAATGCCTTCTTGATTTAAAAGTTCTTCCAACTCCTCTGATACATCAGAGCTTGTATTATTTGTTAATACTTCTTGGTTCTCCATTATAACTCATCCAATCCTTCAATAAATTCATCGATATAACGCTGATGGTCTTCTGCGGAGACTTCGCGTTCAATAATACGCTTAGCAATATCGACGGAAATATTGGTGATTTGTTCATTCATTTCGCGTAACATTTGTTGACGTTCGCGTTCAATATCTTTTTCTGCACTTTTTCGAATATCTAACGCAGTGACACGTGCTTCGTGAACAATAGAGTCTTGAAGCTCTAGTGCTTTTTCACGAGACTCTTGAATCACTTTATTTGCTTCAATTCGTGCATTACTTAAAATATCTTGAGCTCTCTCGTTAGCTGTTTCACTTTCTTCTTTGCGACGAGCTGCATCATTCAAGTCATCCGTAATTTTCTTTTTACGTTTTTCTAATATATTCATTAAAGGTTGCCATGCAAATCGATGCACAATCACAACTAAAATAATAAAAGCAATGAGTGTGATGACTGTATGGCCTAATGCAGTATTATCAGATACTAACCATGCCATATTTAACAATTGTTTCACTCCTTTGGGTTGTATTATCTAAAGACGAGAATAAATGCAATAACGACCGCCATAATTGGGACCGCTTCGATTAATCCAACCCCAAGGAACATTGTTGTACGAAGTCTGTCTTCTAATTCTGGTTGACGTGCGATTGATTCAATCGTTTTTGAAATAACCATCCCGTTACCGATTGATGCTGCGACTGCAGCGATTGATACAGCGATTGCTGCTGAAATTGCTTCCATTGATACATTCTCCTTTTATTTAAAGTTAGTCAACTTTGTTTGATAAATAAACCATTGTTAAAGTAACAAAAATATAGGCTTGAATTCCTCCGATAAACATAGAAAAGCCTTGCCAAATAATTTGTAGTGGAATTCCAAAAAGCCATGAGACTGGTGCTAAAGCCATTCCCGCTGAGGCGATAAGTCCTAGTAACACTTCTCCGGCGAAAATGTTTCCGTATAGACGTAAAGCTAACGTTAAGGTGTTAGTTAACTCTTCGACTAAGTTAATCGGTAAAAATAGTCCTACCGGGTGGAAATAAGTTTCTACAATATAACGTTTAAACCCTTTACGTTCAATTCCGTTAAAGTGAGAAAGTAAAATAACCGTCATTGCTAAAGCAAAGGTAATGACCGGATCTGCAGTTGGACTCATCCAATACTTCACCTCTCCAAATTCAACTAGAAAAGGTAACCCGATAATATTAGAGATAAAAATAAAAAGCATTAGAGTCAAACCTAATACTTGATAACCTTCCGCGTGTTTATTATGAATGGTTCCCCCGACTACACCACGCACAAAGTCAATTAACCACTCCATAAACAATTGAGGTTTACTTGGATTATCAACTGAAATATTGCGTGTACACCAAATACAAAGAGCTGTAACAATAATCACTGTTGCGATTAGGGAATATAGTGCTGCAACGTTAACCGTTAGGCCTAAAAAGTGTAGGTATTGTTCGCTGTGCATTTTTTAACCTTCTTTCCATGCTCAAATTTACAATATGCTTAACATGTATATTGTGAGCAAACACACTATACATGTTAGCACTTTTAAAGGATTTTCTCAAACGTGAAAAAGTGAAGTTTTTTATAAAAATTATTTTTGAACTATGCATTATGACTATAACAAAGCATAAATAAACAAAAAAGATGCTCAAAGAGCATCTTAAAGTTAAGAAGAATGATGACGATGATAACGACGATGTTCATCTATTTTATCTAAAACAAAGCCTTCTTGAGTTGTATTTTCATTCTCAATCTTATGAATTCCATCTTCTTGTGAAAGAGTTTGATTAAAAGCCGCTTCATATTCTGCCACTGTATAAGGACGACGCTGGTCCATGCGTTGATCAATACCGATTGCATCAATCATTTTTTTATAGTCCGATTGTAGCGTCCCGGTTAATATTTCAGCCACAGCACCTGAACCGTAACTAAATAAACCTATGTCATCCTTTGGAGCAAGGGTCTCATCGTATTGTAGTAACGAAGCTAACCCTAAGTAAAGTGAGCCTGTGTAAATATTTCCGACACGACGGCTTAACTGAGTGCTACTAGAGTAGTGGTCTAACCACTCATTGACTACTTCTTTTCCACTGTTTTCTTGATAATATTTGAGCGCTTTTTCACCCATTCTCGTAAAAGGTAAATGAAGTGCTAACGCTTTAAGCGCATTGAAGCGGTCAGAATAGCGACTTTCAAATTCATCCATCACTGTTTTAAATACGTCTTGGTAAAGCCAAGCTGAATACTTTCCATCAACTAAAGCCACATCAGAATAACTTGGTCGCCAAAAATCATAATCGTTTGTAGTATAAGCAACACTTTCTTCATGAATGGCTAAAATCCGTGGATTAGCTGAAACAAGAAGAGCAATGGCTCCGGCTCCTTGAGTCGCTTCGGCAGGTGTATTTAATCCGTAACGGGCAATATCGGATGTAATCACTAATACTTTTCGTTCCGGACGCAGTCTTACGTAGTCACAAGCCGCTTGTAGACCCGCTGTTCCTGAATAGCAAGCTTGTTTCATCTCATAAGACTTAGCAAAGGGCTGAATATCAAGTAACTCGTGAATATAAGTAGCAGCTGCTTTTGAAAAATCAAAGCTTGATTCGGTAGCAAAAATTACTTGATCAATTAATTGTCTATCTTCATCATCAATAATTTGGAACGCTGCATTCGCCCCCATTGCTACAATATCTTGTTCGATTGTCGGAAAAGCCATTTGATCTTGGCCAAGTCCTAGTCGAAATTTGTCAGGGTCAATGTCTCTTGCGATCGCTAAATCCTTCATTTCAATGTAACGTTCGGGAACATAGACTCCGATTTTGTCAATTCCAACAAGTTGTTTCATATAGTTTCCTCCATCGTCTTTATTTACCGCTTTTATTGTAGCATATTAATTTTAAATTTATCTTAAGTAAAGACCAACGATCTAATGTTTACATTCATTATTTCTTAATTTGAGTAAAATATTTCGTGCAACTTCACGGTTCATTTGCGGTTGTTTACGTAATGCTCTCACTACTTGGGGGACTTCTTCTACGGTCGCTCCTACTTGCATAGCTAAACTTCGTGCTTGAAGGGCCATATGGCCTTTTTGAATACCATGAGTCACAAGAGCACGAAGCGCAGCAAAGTTTTGAGCTAGCCCGACTGAGGCAACAATCTCCATTAATTCTTTAGCGTTTGGATTATTTAAAAGTTCTAAAGCCCATTGAGCCGTCGGGTGAACGGAAAGAGTTCCTCCAACCGTTGCGATCGGAAGGGGCAATTCAATTTGACCATAAAGGATCTTTTGCTCTTGATCGATGGTCCACTGAGTTAAACTTTGATAATGACCTTTACGACTAATGTAATGATGAACACTTGCCTCAACAGCTCGCCAATCATTCCCTGTCGCAACGACGACCGCATCTACTCCGTTCATCACCCCTTTATTATGAGTCACCGCTCTTAAAGGATCGATACTTGCGTACTCGCTTGCTTTCGCAATTCGAAGCGCCATCCGTTCCGCACGTTCTAAATTAGGATGCAACTGACTAAAAGGTACTTCAACCCATGCCTTAACTAAATTTCTATCCCCAGCATTAGATAAAATACAAAGTAATGGATCAACATGAAACGTCTCTTGTAAATGGTCTCCTAATCCTTCTAGTACGGTATTAATTGCGTTAGCTCCCATGGCATCTTTCGTATCCATTGATAAATAAACCGTTACATAATGATCGAGTTCTCCAATATGAGTTTCGACCCATAAATCACGCGGACCTCCACCTCGTTTGACCATACTTTGACAATAAGTTTGAGCAATCATTAAATACTTTTCTTTATCTTCAGCAATTTTTTGAGCTAACGTTTGAGGATCATTTACTTGAGTTAACACAATTTGACCGATGATTTCTCGGGTTAATACTTTTGCTTGAATATTTCCTAATCGTTTAGCGCCATTACTTGCTGCTGCAATAACAGAAGGCTCTTCCGTCACCATCGGGACGACATATTCTTTATTATTAATAATAAAGTTGACTCCCACCCCAAGAGGTAAAGTATAGGGAGTGATGTAGTTTTCCACCATTTGATTAGCCACTTCATCCGTTAACGGTTTTGGAAAGATTTCCACTGCTCCTAGTTCTTTTAAAATGTCATGTCTTTCTTGCAATGTTTTTTTGTAAAACCCACTAAAAGAGGTATGATCAGACATTGATAACTTCCTTTCTATCTGTAAAAAGAAAGCAACTTGCCTTTAGACAAGTTGCTCAACACTTTATTATTTAGTTCCGAAAATACGGTCGCCCGCGTCACCTAAACCTGGAACAATGTATCCTGATTCATTTAATTTCTCATCTAAAGCTGCTGTATAAATATCAACATCTGGATAAGCTTCTTGTAAAGCTTCGACTCCTTCAGGAGCAGCCACTAAACAAACGAATGTAATGTTTTCTGGGTTAACGTCACGTTTTTTAACTAAAGCATCTAAAGCAGCGATCGCTGAGCCACCAGTTGCTAACATCGGGTCAACAACAAATAGACGGCGCTCTTGAATATCTTGTGGAAACTTAGCAAAGTACTCAACCGCTTCAAGGGTTTCTTCATCGCGGTATAGTCCCACATGCCCAATACGTGCTGCTGGAACAAGATCGATAATACCGTCGACCATTCCTAACCCAGCACGTAAAATAGGAATGACGGCCATTTTTTTACCTGCTAATTGTTTTTGGGTAGTTTTAACTAATGGCGTTTCTACTTCGACGTCTTTTAAAGGTAAGTCGCGAGTAATATCATATACCATTAACATTCCAATTTCGTTGGTTAATTCGCGGAATTGTTTAGTACTTGTGTTTTTATCGCGAATCATAGTTAATTTATGTTGAATTAAGGGATGGTCGACAACTACTACTTTACTCATTTGTTCTCTCCTTTTATTTTTGGTGTAAAGGTAAATCTTTTACTAATTCTTTAATTTGTTGTTTAATAGCTTTCAAATCAGCTTCTTCATTGGTTAATGTTTCGATCATTAGACGGGCAATTTGACGGGCACCTTCTTCTTTAATGCCGCGAGTTGTAATGGCAGCCGTACCAATACGAATTCCACTCGTTTCAACAAATGAACGTTTATCAAATGGAATCGCGTTTTTATTGACGGTAATGTTGACTTCTTCTAAACGTTCTTGAGCCCATTTACCGGATTGATCAATCTCAGTTAAGTCAATATTAGCTAAGTGGTTATCACTTTTGCCTGAGACAACGCGCAATGGACTGTCTTTGAACTCTTCTACCATCGCTTGCATATTAGTTAAAACTTGCTGCATATATTCTTTGAATTCAGGCTGTAATGCTTCTTTTAAAGCGACTGCTTTAGCTGCGATAACGTGCTCTAATGGACCACCTTGAATACCTGGGAAAATGGCACTGTTTAATTTACGTGCATATTCTTTTTTAGCTAAGATAAGTCCACCGCGAGGACCGCGAAGAGTTTTGTGAGTGGTTGTTGTTACCACGTCTGCATAAAGAACAGGGTTTTGATGTAATCCTGTGGCAACGAGTCCGGCGATATGAGCCATGTCTACAAAATAAATGGCGTCGACTTTTTTGGCGATTTCACCAATGCGCTTGAAGTCAATAGCTGGCGAATAAGCGCTTGCTCCAGCAATGATCATTTTTGGCTTATGTTCTAAAGCGAGTTCTTCTAACTTATCATAGTCGATCTCTTCTGTTTCAGGATCAACTCCATAAGCATACATTTCATAGGATTGGCCACTAAAGTTAACAGGGGATCCGTGGGTTAAGTGTCCACCTTGAGATAAGTCCATTCCTAATACTTTGTCACCGACTTCTAAAAAAGCACGGTAAACAGCTAAGTTCGCGCTAGAACCAGAGTGGGGTTGAACGTTAGCATATTCTGCTTGAAACAACTCTTTTGCGCGATCAATCGCAAGTTGTTCAATAACATCAACATACTCACATCCACCGTAATAACGGCGACCTGGATAGCCTTCGGCATACTTATTAGTTAATACGCTTCCTTGTGCTTTCAGTACTTCATCCGAAACAAAGTTTTCTGAAGCAATCAATTCCACTCCTTCGAGTTGCCTCTTTTCTTCTTTGGCAATTGCCTCGAACACTTCATGATCAAAATATTGCGTCATTGTAAAAGCCTCCCATACTATTGTGTCACATTAACATTTATGCCAGCGATCTAAATGAATCTAGCATTAAAAGAATTATAACACACCTATTCGCCCTTGTGTGCAGTTAGTTGCAACACGTTGCAAAATCAATATTTCAAGCGAATATTTGGCACGGACTTTTGCAGAAATTTGCAACTAATTGCAAAAGTGTGCCCCTTTTTTGCCCCTTTTTATAAGAGGTATTTTCTTTAAATCAATTCAATCAAAGAGTTGGCAACTG
>NZ_FNEL01000051.1 GCF_900100125.1 Dolosicoccus paucivorans
TGTCAAGGGCAATTTAAAATTGTAGGTTTTCGGCAATCTAAAAATGTGGGTTTTGGGCAATTTAATTAGTTAGTCACTTTTTAACTTTCCTTTTAGACGGTAGGACTTTCCAGTTATTTTAAAAATCTTCGCATGATGGACCAGTCGGTCTAAGATGGCGGCGGCTATTTCAGTGTTCTGGAAAAGCTCACCCCAGCGGGACAGTGTAATATTTGAAGTGACCATAGTTCGTTTTCAATACAATGTGCGAGTGCCGCATCCCGTTCTTGGGGGTATGTTTGAATGCTCTTTTCCAAGACCATAAACTGATCGCGTACATACCGTTTATACTTTTCCGTTATTTTATCAATAAAGAGAATGGCTGCCTCTTCTTGTTTGAATAGGTCAATCATAGCTGTGCGGTATTTTTGCAGTGTTTTTTCCCGATCACGACCGTGGTTGCGCTTTTTTATCAATTTACCTTTTTCTAAAGAAAGGGTATGCCGCGCAATTTCATCACCTGTAATCTTATGTAGAATAACCAATTCTTGGCCTTTTTCATGAAGATAGACTTGATTTGAACCGTCGGTTTTATAGGTACCAAGCGGTACCGAATAGCGGTTCCCTCTAAAGCGAATCGTATTGTCTTTATTTACGGTAGTTGTTATACTATTTCTGAAAGATATATCTTTGTGTTTGATTGAAGAGACTGGTTTCAAGTGTGCTTTTTCCAGAAGGAACACTGAATCTGGTCTCTTTTTTGTTGTGCCGTGTACTTTATGATTCCCTGTGCGTTCCAGCCAGGAGCGAGATTTCTCATTCCAGTCATCAAGTCCATCATAGACCCGATTCTTTGCGAAGTTAGCCTTTATATAACCGACGACACGTTCAATTTTTCCTTTTGTTTCGGGATCTGACCCGCGGCACAAGTAAACATCAAAACCTAAGGCTTGTTGATATGCTTGAAAGTCTTGGGTGAGTAAAAGGTCTCCGGCGTTCTCACTGACCGCGATTAAATTGTCTTGGTCATAACCATTTCTTCAGGCATTCCACCAAAGTGATGAAAGGCATTTTCATGCGAACGAATGGTATCTTGTGTCGTAAAGGCCCGGTCCAACCATTCAAGATATTTGTAGCGGCTATGCGATAAAACAAAAGAGATAAAATACAGCTTGATTTTTTCTTTGCTTCTTGTCTTTTGCTTCGTTTAACCCCAATCCACTTGGATTTGCGCATCCATCTCTACTTCGGGAATGGCTTCATATTGCCGGATTTTTTTTACGTTTAGGGATCGCATACTGATCTCTCAGATATTTGATATACGATCGTACCGTGCTTGAGCCGACCTGAAGATCCGGATATTCTTCCAATAGCCAGTCCTCAATTTGCGCAGCCGATAAATCGTTGTGCTCCTTCAGCCACTCCAGAATTATGTCTGCATAAGGATCTACTTTCTTGGCTCGATTTTGTAAAGTATATGTCCATTCGGACATTTCCTTAAAGTCCTTTGCCAGATATTTCCTCACCGTGTCTCGATTCACTCCAACTTTTCATTCAATTTGACTTTTATTGAATCCCAATCGATGTAATCGATGGATTTCATGATAAATACTCATCTTTTTTTCGTTCACCTTTCACCCTCCAATTCAATTGATACTGCAAAAGTATAACTGAATTGGTTCTTTTTTGGAATAAAATGCCGAAACTTATCTAGCAATAATTGCTGAATCTAATTTAGCATTAACACCATTTAATAGTTAAAACAAATTTTTTATTTTTCAAATTCCATTTCATATTCATTTTATATAGTTGTGTTAAAGTTAAGCTATCAAATATGAAAGGATGTTTTTATATGAAAAAAAGCATTAAAACAAAATTATTAATTGCATCATTATTAAGTAGTAATTTAGTGGCACTTCCACTATATCCTGTGAATGCAGAAGAAATGGATAATACTGAAATGACAGAAGAAACGGACGAAATGAACGAATCAGATTCATCAGATACTACCATGGAAGAAACAAAGGAAGAGAACATGGAAGGCGGTATGGAAGAAACAACAGAGCCATCTGTGACGACGAAAGAAGAACATGTAGAAGAAAAAGATCCAATTCCAACGGATAAAGAAGAGTTAAAAAAATTAATCAAAGATTATGGTACTAAGATTACGGTTAAAGATTTACAAATGAACGTCTATGAATTAGGTGCAGAACATAAAGGCGAATCTAAAACATTAGTCTTCATGCCAGGTTTAGGTGAAGCCTCTCAACCTTTAACACATAAAAACTTATTGGATGCCTTGGCTAAAAAATATCATATTTTAGTAGTAGAGCCATTTGGTTATGGATTATCTGATGTAAGTAATGAAGAGCGTACAGTCGAAAATATTACCGAAGAGTTACATAGTGCATTAGAACAAATGGACGTTAAAGAATATTATTTAGTGGCACACTCATTATCTGGTTTATATGCTTTAAAATATTCACAAATGTATCAAGATGAAGTCCTAGGTGTGATTGGTATGGACACTAGTACCCCAATGATGAATGGTTTTATGGAAATGCAACACGAAGAAGCACCAATTGATGACAGCGGTCAAGCAACAGATTTACCTGAGATTCCAGATGTCGACGATGAAGTGAATCTTCAATATCAATACATTGCACAATTAAACTTAAATAATGCCGATGTAGTGGATGAGAGTGCTCGTTCAAATCAAGTTTTAAATGATTTCAAAGATGAAAAAATTCCTTCAGGCATCCCAGCATTATACTTATTAGCACAAGATTCTTATGAAGACATCGAAATGCGTCGTGAATTTATGGATAAAATTACGGAAAATTGGGAAATGCAACATAAATTATTATCTGAAAATCCAGACGAAGTTGAAACTCACATTTTAGAAGGGGATCACTTAATTTATATGACACAATATGAAGAAATGGCACGATTAATTGACGAATTTATCAATAATCATAACTAGGAGATAATCGATGAAAAAGAGTTTTATCGTACTGATTTGCTTGTTAATGGCAAATATAGTCTACACAACTGAGGCTTTAGCTGGTGAAGTCAATTTACTTGAAAAGTATCCCGTTAACACACCACTGTTTACTCAAGGATTAGAACTCAATCAAGACAATGAATTAATTTTAGGAACAGGTTTACAAGGACAATCCAAAATAGGAAAGTTTAACTTAGAAACCGGTCAATTAGAAGACGCTCAACTCTTACCACATAAATATTTTGGTGAAGGTCTTACCCATACTGAAAATTATTTATGGCAATTAACTTGGAAGGAAAAATTAGTTCTAAAACGTGATCCTAAAACATTTGAAATATTAGAAGAAATCCCAATGGAAACAGAAGGATGGGGGCTTTGTTATGATTCAGAAAACAAAGTACTTTGGCGTTCGGATGGATCAAGCACTTTATATAAACATGATCCAGAGACGTTTGAAGTATTAGACAAAGTCAAAATTATGAATGGTAAATTAGCAGCTACAAAATTAAATGAATTAGAATATTATAATGGATATATTTATGCGAATCGACTTTATCGTGATGAAATTGTTAAGATTGATACGAATAAAGGAGAAGTGGTCGATCAATATGATGTCCGCTCAATAATCGATGAAACAATGGATGAAGAGCAAATCGCAAGTATTGATACCTTAAACGGTATTGCACATATTAAGGATAATGAATTTTATATTACCGGGAAATTATATCCTTATATCTATAAAGTAACTTTAGATTAAAACGTTAATAAATGATAAAGAGGGGATATTTTGAATATACAAAAAAATGCGTGGGCTTATATTACCCGCAAAAAACACAGAACATTGATTATTTTTCTAATATTGATGTTTATTTTAACAAGTTTATTTACTTGTTTAACGATATTAAATGCGAGTCAACAAATTGAAAATAATGTTTTTAAAATTTCAAACTCCTCTTTATCGATAACTAAAAATGATAGTTCTTCATTTGCGATGAAAGATTTCGAACAGTTAAAGAGTATTAAGGAAATAGAGGACATTAATCCTGAATATCAAAGTCTGGCTAAATTAGTGGATCATCAAGTGATTGAAGGGGAACAACAAATTTTCCGTGAAGATACGCCAGAACAATTATCGAATGTGGTCGATATTCAAGCTACCAATGATTCCCAACGAGACTTGTTATTTTCAAGTGGCGTCTTTACCCTCGTCGAGGGGCAACCGATTAAATCGGATAGTCAACATCATGTACTCGTTCACCAAGCATTTGCCGATAAAAATGGTTTAAAATTGAATGATACCATTCGTTTGCAGTTAGTCGATATCGAAACCTTAAACGTACATGAAACGATGGAATATACTATTAGCGGCATTTTCACAGGTAAAAAGCAAGAGAGTTATACGGGATTAAGTTCAGATTTTAGTGAGAACACGTTTTTTGTCGATTATCAAACCAGTCAGGAACAATTGGGACTCAATAAAGATCAAACGATCATGAATAAACTAACCCTCCATACCGATTCAGTTGAAAATTTAGAATCAGCTCATGAAAAAATCAAAAATTTACCAATTGATTGGTCTAAATATGAAGTCGAAAAAAATGATAAAGCATTCCAAAAGACACTCACTGCCTTGAAAAGTATGCAACAGATTATTGAAATTGTGACTAATGCTATGATTTTAGGTGGATTAACTGTTCTTTCCTTAATCTTAATCTTATGGCTAAGAGAAAGAATCTATGAAATAGGCATCTTCTTAGCTATCGGCATGAGTAAAAAAGTCATTGTTTCACAGTTTATCTTGGAACTACTGCTCGTTTCCTTACCAGCGGCGGTACTTTCCTTTATCCTTGGCTGGCAGCTGAATCAATTTTTCTTAACCGATTTTTTCAATTCGATTACCAACGAAAGTATCGGTAGCCAAATGTTACCGATTGAGAATATCGGTGATAATTTAAACCACTTTGGAATGGCTTATGGCTTATTACTGGTCATAATTTTCTTAGCCGTTATGTTATCCTGTTCGATCATTTTATTAAAAAAACCGAAGACCATCTTATCAGAAATTAGTTAGGAGTTAACAATGAAAATACTTGAATTAAAAAACGTTACGTATCAATATAAAAAGAGCAATGAACAAGTCTTATCGCTAGTGAACCAATCATTTGAGTCCGGCAAGTTCTATGCCATCATCGGTAAATCAGGTGCTGGTAAATCAACCCTCCTGTCTCTATTAGCAGGACTAGATACACCAAGAAGTGGTCAAATATTATTTAAAGATCAAGATATCGCTAAAAATGGTTATAGCTATCATCGCAAACATAATATTTCACTAGTCTTCCAAAATTATAACTTAATCGATTATTTAAGTCCGATGGAGAATTTAAAATTGGTTAATCCGGAAGCGACCAAAGAGAGTTTATTGGAATTAGGCTTAGATGAAACCCAAATTAATCGTAATGTTTTAAAACTGTCAGGTGGTCAACAACAAAGAGTGGCGGTAGCACGAGCATTGGTATCGAAAGCTCCTATTATTTTAGCGGACGAACCAACAGGTAATTTAGACAAGGACACTGCGACTGAGATTATTGACATCTTAAAGGATATTGCGAAACAAAAAGGTAAATGTGTGATTGTCGTTACACACAGTAGTGAAGTAGCGGAAGCCGCCGATATTGTTTTAGAATTGAAAAACAAACAATTGGTTCCAGTCAAGAATAAGGGGGATCAATAATGTTTAAAAATGCGATTGCTTATGTAACAAGAAAAAGCTTAAAATCTTTCATTATCTTTTTAGTCATTTTAGTAATGGCTTCAATCGGTTTAATGAGTGTTTCAATCAAACAATCAACTAATGAAATGATAAGTTCGACCTTTGGTAATATTAATAGTAGTTTCTTAATGGAAATTAACCGCCAAGTCAATTTTGGAACACCTCGTGGTGGTGGTAATGTTAAAGGCGAAGACATTAAGAAAATTTCTGAGACAGAAGTTGTTGATTCATTTGTGAAGCGAATTAACAGTGTCGCAGATTTGGTCGATTATGAGTTAATCGAAACGCCTCAAACAGAACAAAATCAACGAGAAAACTTTAAAAATGCCGTGATGATTACTGGCGTCAACAATTCAGAAAAAGAAACAAAATTCGTCTCAGGTGCCTTCAATTTAATCGAAGGTAGTCATTTAAATGATCAAGATAAAAATAAAGTGTTAATCCATAAAGATTTAGCGCAAAAAAATAATTTAAAGCTTGGCGATAAAATCAAATTAAAATCTAATCTTTATGATGCCGATAATGTCAAGCAAGCCGACGAAACGGTTGAAGTCGAAATCAAAGGGATATTTGATGGCCATAATAAAGGCGGTGTTGTGGCCTCTCAAGAGTTATATGAAAACAATATTATCTCGGATATTGATACCGCAGCTAAAGTTTATGGTTATACTGAAGATACAGCCGTTTATCAAGATGCAACCTTTTTCGTAAAAGGTAACATCAATGTGGATCAAGTAATCAAAACATTATCGAAACTAGACATTGATTGGAGACAATATAATTTAGTTAAGAGTACCGCTAATTACCCGGCATTACAATTATCGATTTCAAAAATCTTTGCAATTACCAACCAATTATTAATCGGTTCATTAGTGTTTGCTGGTATTATTATCACCTTACTATTAACCCTTTGGATGAATGCACGTAAAAAAGAAATTGCCATCATGTTGTCAATCGGTAGAACAAAAGGTCAAATATTCCGCCAACACTTATCGGAGATGATTCTAATTAGTGTACCAGCGATGTTGGGTGCGTACTTACTGACTAATAAAATAGGAACACAGATTAGTAATCTTATCTTAGAAAGAATTAATAATAATATTTTAAATGAAATCGCAGAAAAAGCTGCTTCTAGTCAATTAGGTGCTGGAGCAGAAACAGAAGGATTTACTAAAACAATTTCTGATCTTTCGATTCATGTTGATTTACAATCACTACTATTAGTAGGTAGTTTCATTATGGTAGTGTTAGTAATATCACTCTTTATTTCTTCATATCAAACCATTAGAAAGAATCCTCGTGAATTATTAATCGATACTAAATAAATTTTAAGTGGATATTGGATAGGACAATGTTTTTATCGATATCCACTTTATTATGTTTAGTGACAATATAGTCCTAAAATAGGAAAGGTAAACAATATTTGGCTGACTGTATGTGTGGTGCCTTCAGTTAACCTTTATGTTATCAGTTATTGTTTGGGTAATGAAAACGACTAATCGTAGTTATTTTTTTCTAATGACAAAAATTTAAGTAGTTGAAAAGTTTGAGTAAATGTAGGAAAAAGATTCTAGCTTAATTGTCAATTCAAAAATTTAAATAAATGACTACCAAATGTTGATATACCTTTGATAGAATAAAAAAAGAAAGGTAAGCGGTAGTCGACTATTTGAAAGAATTTATTGCAGTATTCAGGGGTTGCATAGTGTGAGTTACATTAAATCGTTTATTGATAATGAAATTTATGGAACTTTATCGCTTATAATCGTTTAGGCAGTAAAAATCTTTTTAACTATGTCGTTTATACACTTTAAATAGTATTTAGGTGGGGAAATAGATTTGTCGCTTACACACTTTAGAATATTTATAAGATAGCGCATTTTCGGTGAGATATGATTACCAGACAATGCATGTTACCAATGTTTAGTATTGATTTCACTACAAAGAATGGAGGATTATATGAAAATATTGATAGTTGAAGACGATCAAATGATTCGGGAAGGAGTGAGTGAATATTTAAAAGAATATAACTATTCGGTCATTGAAGCCAAAGATGGTGCAGAAGCACTGTCAAAATTTAATGCTGAAATTGATTTAATTATTTTAGATATTCAGTTACCCATTATTAATGGTATTGATGTTTTAAAAGAAATTCGCAAAAAATCAGATTTACCGGTAATCATGCTGACGGCATTTGGCGATGAAGACTATAAAATCAATGCTTTTACACATTTTGCTGATGGCTATATTCAAAAGCCATTTTCATTACCGGTATTAAAAGTTCGTATTGAAACACTTTTGAAAAAATATTATGGTACGACCGATCAGTTTGTTTACAAGGATGTAGAAGTTAACTTTTTAAATTATACCGCCAAGTTAAAGGGTGAAATAGTCGACTTAAAAGCTAAGGAATTGGAAGTCTTAAAATATTTATCCAGTAATGAAGGACGTGTAGTAACCAGAAATCAAATATTAGATAATGTTTGGAAAGAAACGGATGAGATACCGTTTGATCGCGTCATTGATGTCTATATTAAAGAGTTACGCAAAAAATTACAGTTAGATTGCATTGTGACGGTGCGTAACGTCGGCTATAAATTGGAGAGACAATGAAAAAATTAAAAATATTACCCAAAATGTTTATTCAAATCTTTTCGGTGCTCGTACTTTTTATTATGATCATTCACCTTTTAGTATTCTTTATGTTTCCCAAATCGTACTTAGAAACACGCAAACATGAGCTAACAGTTAAGGCAAATGAAATAGCAGAATATTTAGATGGCAAAGATTTAAATTACATTACCCAATCATTAGAATTTTTCTCAAGTAGTAACGATATTAAAGCCTTTATAAAAAAAGGGGTGAATGCGAATGAACTTGCGATTGATGAGGGCATTGATGTGAATTTAAACAGCAATACCAATTCATTAATTGTTGAAGATCGTGCCATTCATTCTAGTAGCGGTGATGAATTAATGATTAACTTTGTTTCAACCGCCGATATGTTAAAGGAAGCCAAATCAATTAGTTTTAAATTTTTACCACTGAGCGTAATATTTTCAATAGCCGTCTCAATCATCATTGCCTTTATCTATGCTAAAATGATTAAGCACAATATAGGCGAAATAAAAGATGTCACCGATCAAATGATGCAACTTGATCGTCAGGCGTATTTAAAGGTGAATAGTGCAGATGAAATAGCAGAATTAAAATTACAAATTAATGAATTATATCGGTCATTGTTAAGTTCAATTGACGACATCGAAGTGAAAAATAAAGAAATCATCAAACTAGAACAGATGAAGTATGACTTTTTAAGAGGATCGTCGCATGAATTGAAGACACCTTTATCACGGATGAAAATTATTTTAGAAAACATGAAATATAATATTGGCAAATATAAGGATCGTGATCTGTATATCGATAAATGCTTGGATATTACCAATGAATTAACTTATAATATTTCACAAATTCTAACTTTTTCATCTTTAGAGTATTTAAAGGATGATGAGGAATGGGTCACTATTAAATCAGTGCTAGATGCGGTCTTAGTAAAATATGATGAATTAGCAATGCGTAATCATTTAACTTTTAACAGCACGATCCAATCAGAACAACTTTTGATTGGCAAGAAAGCACTCAATTTGGTCCTATCGAACTTAATTAGTAATGCGGTTAAATATTCAGAACCTAATAGTGTTATCACGATTGACATTAAAAACGACTGGTTGTGTGTCACCAATATGACTCATTCTGAAGTTAATTTAAAACCGCTAATGGACATCAAATTTGATTTGAATAAAGAAGGTAGTCATGGTTTAGGACTATATATTATAAAAACTTTACTCAAAAATTATGGTATTGAATATGCAGTCGAAAATACTGATCGAACGTTTACCTTTAAAATCAAATTAAATGAATAAACAACAAACTGGTTAATGATGCGATGAGGAATTAAAAAAAGTAGTTTGCCATTATTAAGATAACTGACAAGTGCAATGAATGAATAGTCACTTTCAAAGGAGTTCCGTTAAAAAGTAGTTGAATTTAGATTACAATGAATAAAATATAACAGGTGAATATCGATGTGATAGTGTAGAAAACCTTTCGTCCTATTGAGGATTAATGGCTTCTTACCTCAATCGAAGCTCATCTGTTTTTTTATGCTTAGATTGATTTAAAAATGGAGTAATGTGATGAATCTCAGAGAATATGCAATCCTCTTTAAACGACGTAAAGAAAAGTATAGGAGGGGGATAAGTAATATAGTGACCCCAAAAAGTTAGACATTATTTTAGAGAGAGTTGACCTTTATAGGATGCTCTCTTTTTATAGGCTTAAAATCTGGCTTCCGTCCTTGATCACCCTCACTCATCATCTGTGGAAGTTTGTCAAGAGAAGAAATTCAAAAGGATTATGGACTTGGCTGATATTAACTGTTATGATTTATTTATAATATAATTAATTATATAAGTAAGAAGGTAGGATATATGGACAAACAATACAGATATACATTGCGTAAAACAACCTTAGGACTAGCGAGCGTGGCCATCGCTGCATTTCTAGCTGGGCAGGCGCCAGCTGCATCTGCCGCTGATAGTGATAATACACAACTAACTGATAAAACAGTAGAGCCTGAAGCGCCAGTAGAAGAAAAACCACAAGTAGGGGAAGAAGTCCAAGCTGTAGCTTATGGAGCAGAAGCTCCTACTGCAGAGCCAAAAGCTGCTAAACAACCAACTGAGCCAAACTATGGTGAAGACGAAAAGAAAATCAAAGACTATAATGAATCTGAACGTTATAAACAAACAGACCTCCAACCGGGAAATCCAAATCAGACTCAATATAAAACTGATGAGAAGAAAGTAAAAGACGGGTTTAAATTCGAATTTAAAAACCCATCCGAAGACTCACCAAGTAAGACTGAATATGGTTATCAAATTACCATAGACAAGAAGACTGGTCAAAGAACCTATACCAGTATTACTGTTACAGACGGTGGAAAGGTACCTGTACCAGCAGGTGAAAAACCTATGATGAGCCAAGGAGAAAAACTTACTCCTGGATCTCCTGATGTAACCTATAAGCCAAATGAAAATACAGGAATTACGGCTTCCAGGTCACAAAGAAATTTGAACTATGAGGCCAGTGAAGAAACCTTAAAGCACATTAATAACAAGGATAATGACTCCACTTCTCTTGGCTTTAAAGATAATTACACCCAAGATAACCCAGGAGTGAAGTTTTTTGGAGATAGCTTCGCTTTAGGATATAAGGTCAACCCATGGCCAAATGAAAATGATAAGCTTGAGCAATTAAAATTAAATGGCCAGTACAATGAAAAGGTCTTTGTCCAAGGTCAAGAAATCGACACAGGTATAAAGGTAGATAATATAGATGAAAGTGCCAAGGAAAGACTAGTCGGTCAAGTCTATAACCCTATTACAGGAAAAGTTGTTCCGGGAGCAAGTGCCTATATTAAAAACGGAACTATCCATATCCAGATGCCAGAAGGCGCCCTAAAGAAGGATAAATCTGGCAAGACTGTTATCAATGACGATTCTATCTTCAATACTCCCGACTATAAGGCCCTTCAAAATCTAGATGTCAAATTCTTTGCCCGTCCAAGAACAGCAGAAGAATTTAAAAAGATAGCAGAAACACCAGACGAATTAGGTTACACAGGAACATACACAGGCTCAGAAGCAGGTGCTGCCGACATCAACCACAAAGGAAATAATGTCAAAATCGACAAGCAAGGCATCGACCGCTACGACCACTACAACCTAATCGGAGGCTTCAAGCTAAACCTAGATGATACAAGATACTACGACCAAAGATTTGAAGATGGCAATGGTGATGATACATCTAAGGTGACATCATCAGCAGTTAAACCGGGCGAGCCTTTTAAGGTAGGTATCGTAAAGCCAGAAAATCCAAGTGATACTGACAAGTCTGCGAAAGAAATGAACGAAGCAGAAAGCAAGGGAGAAGCTTCTGGTAAGCTTATCATGGACTTTATCAATCGTGAAAATAAAGGTAAAGCACCAGAAGACCAATGGAAGGTAGATGTTGATCCTAACGATATTGCAAACTTCACGATTACTCCTCCTAAGTCAGCCAAAGCGGGGGACTTTGTAGCAATTCCACTTGAATATACCTATACCAATGGTTCAAAGGACGTACACTGGTTCCACTTTGTTGTTCAAGAGTCACAATACATCAAGCCAGAGTATGATACCCAGGTTAACTTCCCAGTTAATGAGCAAACATCACCTGCAACGGTCACAGAAGATGGCAAGAGAATAACACCAGACCACTATACTCTTCCAGATACACTAGAAACTGACGAGTCAGGCAACAAACTCGCTACAGATGATAAGGGAAATAAATGGACTGTAAAAGTTGATGGAAAAACTGGTCAAGTTACTGCAAAACCAGTAGATCCTACAGCCTTTAATGGTGGTGAAAAGCTTACAGTGCCAGTAATTGCTCACTATGTAGATGAACAAAAACCGGGCGAAGACATCACCGAAGAAGTTAATGCCTACTTTGTGATCGAAGAAAAAGCTAACATGACTCCGCGTTACAATGCTAAAGCAGGTAAAGCTGGAGATGTTCTGACTTCAGATGTTATCCTTAACGAAGAGGATAAGTTCAATAGAAGACCAACTAAGTTCACTTTAGATTCAAATACTTACACCGATGATAAAGGTAATACTTGGAATGTATCAATTGATGAAAACACAGGTACAGTAACTGCAACAGTTCCAAATGCTGAAGATGGAAAATCTATAAATGGAGCTTTACTAAATGTTCCAGTAACAGCACACTATTTTGTTGATGAAGAAGAAGTTGCTATAAAAGAAGCAGAGGTTCAGTTTGTAGCCTATGGATCTAATGGAAAATTTGAAACTAAAGAAACTAAAGCTATAGAATTTGATACAGAATATAAAGTAGATAATTTATTAGCACCAGGTACAGTTGAAGTTGAACAAGATGGTTCACTTGGTGAGGAAGAAATTACAGTAACACACACCATCGTAAATGGCGAGGTTACTAAGTCAGAAGAAGGACAACCAGTTCAAACAAAAGCTCCAGTGAAGAGAATTGTTAAAGTTGGACCTGCTAAGACTGATGGTACACATACTTATACAAGTAAAAAACCATTTGAAGTTGAAGTAAGGGTAAATCCAGAACTTAAGAAAGGCGAACACAAGGTTGTTCAAAAAGGTGTAGAAGGTGAAGAAGAATACACAATTACTATTGAAAATTCAAAAGTAACAAATACTTCTGAACCAAAAGAAACAAAAGCACCAGTTAATGAAATTATTGAAGTGGGAAGTGAAGACTTCA
>NZ_FNEL01000079.1 GCF_900100125.1 Dolosicoccus paucivorans
GTTTGAGAGTAATGCAGTTTTTTAAGGGTCTCAAACCTTAAAAAAATAGTATGCTACTATATAGCTGTTATTAAACAAAAGCCAACAGTTCGTTGGTTGTTTCTCACATTAACAGTTAAAAATGTTTATGATGGCGAAGAATTAAATAAGAGTTTGTCAGATATGGCTCAAGGATTTCGCCGAATGATGCAATATAAAAAAATTAATAAAAATCTTGTTGGTTTTATGCGTGCAACGGAAGTGACAATAAATAATAAAGATAATTCTTATAATCAGCACATGCATGTATTGGTATGTGTGGAACCAACTTATTTTAAGAATACAGAAAACTACGTGAATCAAAAACAATGGATTCAATTTTGGAAAAAGGCAATGAAATTAGACTATGATCCAAATGTAAAAGTTCAAATGATTCGACCGAAAAATAAATATAAATCGGATATACAATCGGCAATTGACGAAACTGCAAAATATCCTGTAAAGGATACGGATTTTATGACCGATGATGAAGAAAAGAATTTGAAACGTTTGTCTGATTTGGAGGAAGGTTTACACCGTAAAAGGTTAATCTCCTATGGTGGTTTGTTAAAAGAAATACATAAAAAATTAAACCTTGATGACACAGAAGAAGGCGATTTGATTCATACAGATGATGACGAAAAAGCCGATGAAGATGGATTTTCTATTATTGCAATGTGGAATTGGGAACGGAAAAATTATTTTATTAAAGAGTAGTTCAACAAACGGGCCAGTTTGTTGAAGATTAGATGCTATAATTGTTATTAAAAGGATTGAAGGATGCTTAGGAAGACGAGTTATTAATAGCTGAATAAGAACGGTGCTCTCCAAATATTCTTATTTAGAAAAGCAAATCTAAAATTATCTGAAAAGGGAATGAGAATAGTGAATGGACCAATAATAATGACTAGAGAAGAAAGAATGAAGATTGTTCATGAAATTAAGGAACGAATATTGGATAAATATGGGGATGATGTTAAGGCTATTGGTGTTTATGGCTCTCTTGGTCGTCAGACTGATGGGCCCTATTCGGATATTGAGATGATGTGTGTCATGTCAACAGAGGAAGCAGAGTTCAGCCATGAATGGACAACCGGTGAGTGGAAGGTGGAAGTGAATTTTGATAGCGAAGAGATTCTACTAGATTATGCATCTCAGGTGGAATCAGATTGGCCGCTTACACATGGTCAATTTTTCTCTATTTTGCCGATTTATGATTCAGGTGGATACTTAGAGAAAGTGTATCAAACTGCTAAATCGGTAGAAGCCCAAACGTTCCACGATGCGATTTGTGCCCTTATCGTAGAAGAGCTGTTTGAATATGCAGGCAAATGGCGTAATATTCGTGTGCAAGGACCGACAACATTTCTACCATCCTTGACTGTACAGGTAGCAATGGCAGGTGCCATGTTGATTGGTCTGCATCATCGCATCTGTTATACGACGAGCGCTTCGGTCTTAACTGAAGCAGTTAAGCAATCAGATCTTCCTTCAGGTTATGACCATCTGTGCCAGTTCGTAATGTCTGGTCAACTTTCCGACTCTGAGAAACTTCTGGAATCGCTAGAGAATTTCTGGAATGGGATTCAGGAGTGGACAGAACGACACGGATATATAGTGGATGTGTCAAAACGCATACCATTTTGAACGATGACCTCTAATAATTGTTAATCATGTTGGTTACGTATTTATTAACTTCTCCTAGTATTAGTAATTATCATGGCTGTCATGGCGCATTAACGGAATAAAGGGTGTGCTTAAATCGGGCCATTTTGCGTAATAAGAAAAAGGATTAATTATGAGCGAATTGAATTAATAATAAGGTAATAGATTTACATTAGAAAATGAAAGGGGATTTTATGCGTGAGAATGTTACAGTCTATCCCGGCATTGCCAGTCGGGGATATTAAAAAGAGTATAGGTTTTTATTGCGATAAACTAGGTTTCACTTTGGTTCACCATGAAGATGGATTCGCAGTTCTAATGTGTAATGAGGTTCGGATTCATCTATGGGAGGCAAGTGATGAAGGCTGGCGCTCTCGTAGTAATGATTCACCGGTTTGTACAGGTGCGGAGTCGTTTATTGCTGGTACTGCTAGTTGCCGCATTGAAGTAGAGGGAATTGATGAATTATATCAACATATTAAGCCTTTGGGCATTTTGCACCCCAATACATCATTAAAAGATCAGTGGTGGGATGAACGAGACTTTGCAGTAATTGATCCCGACAACAATTTGATTAGCTTTTTTCAACAAATAAAAAGCTAAAATCTATTATTAATCTGTTCAGCAATCGGGCGCGATTGCTGAATAAAAGATACGAGAGACCTCTCTTGTATCTTTTTTATTTTGAGTGGTTTTGTCCGTTACACTAGAAAACCGAAAGACAATAAAAATTTTATTCTTGCTGAGTCTGGCTTTCGGTAAGCTAGACAAAACGGACAAAATAAAAATTGGCAAGGGTTTAAAGGTGGAGATTTTTTGAGTGATCTTCTCAAAAAATACTACCTGTCCCTTGCTGATTTTTAAACGAGCACGAGAGCAAAACCCCCCTTTGCTGAGGTGGCAGAGGGCAGGTTTTTTTGTTTCTTTTTTCTCGTAAAAAAAAGAAAGGTCTTAAAGGTTTTATGGTTTTGGTCGGCACTGCCGACAGCCTCGCAGAGCACACACTTTATGAATATAAAGTATAGTGTGTTATACTTTACTTGGAAGTGGTTGCCGGAAAGAGCGAAAATGCCTCACATTTGTGCCACCTAAAAAGGAGCGATTTACATATGAGTTATGCAGTTTGTAGAATGCAAAAAGTGAAATCAGCTGGACTAAAAGGCATGCAATTTCATAATCAAAGAGAGCGAAAAAGTAGAACGAATGATGATATTGACCATGAGCGAACACGTGAAAATTATGATTTGAAAAATGATAAAAATATTGATTACAACGAACGTGTCAAAGAAATTATTGAATCACAAAAAACAGGTACAAGAAAAACGAGGAAAGATGCTGTTCTTGTAAATGAGTTGCTAGTAACATCTGACCGAGATTTTTTTGAGCAACTGGATCCAGGAGAACAAAAACGATTTTTTGAGGAAAGTTATAAATTATTTTCCGAACGATATGGCAAGCAAAATATTGCTTATGCAACAGTTCATAATGATGAGCAAACCCCTCACATGCATTTAGGTGTTGTGCCTATGCGTGATGGAAAACTGCAAGGAAAAAATGTGTTTAATCGTCAAGAACTGTTATGGCTACAAGATAAATTCCCCGAGCATATGAAAAAACAGGGTTTTGAGTTGAAGCGTGGTGAACGTGGCTCTGACCGTAAACATATTGAGACAGCTAAATTTAAAAAACAAACTTTGGAAAAAGAGATTGATTTTCTAGAAAAAAATTTAGCAGTTAAAAAAGATGAATGGACTGCTTATAGCGATAAAGTTAAATCAGATTTAGAAGTACCAGCGAAACGACACATGAAAAGTGTTGAAGTGCCAACGGGTGAAAAGTCCATGTTTGGTTTGGGAAAAGAAATAATGAAAACAGAAAAGAAACCAACCAAAAATGTTGTTATATCGGGCGTGATTATAAAAACTTAGTGACTGCTGCGAGAGATAACGATAGGTTAAAACAGCATGTTAGAAATCTCATGAGTACTGATATGGCGAGAGAATATAAAAAATTAAGTAAAGAACATGGGCAAGTTAAAGAAAAATATAGTGGTCTTGTAGAGCGATTTAATGAAAATGTAAATGATTATAATGAGTTGCTTGAAGAAAACAAGTCTTTAAAGTCTAAAATAAGCGATTTAAAGCGTGATGTGAGTTTAATCTATGAAAGCACTAAGGAATTCCTTAAGGAACGTACAGACGGCTTAAAAGCCTTTAAAAACGTTTTTAAGGGGTTTGTAGACAAGGTAAAGGATAAAACAGCACAATTCCAAGAAAAACACGATTTAGAACCTAAAAAGAACGAATTTGAACTAACTCATAACCGAGAGGTAAAAAAAGAACGAAGTCGAGATCAGGGAATGAGTTTATAAAATAAAAAAAGCACCTGAAAAGGTGTCTTTTTTTGATGGTTTTGAACTTGTTCTTTCTTATCTTGATACATATAGAAATAACGTCATTTTTATTTTAGTTGCTGAAAGGTGCGTTGAAGTGTTGGTATGTATGTGTTTTAAAGTATTGAAAACCCTTAAAATTGGTTGCACAGAAAAACCCCATCTGTTAAAGTTATAAGTGACTAAACAAATAACTAAATAGATGGGGGTTTCTTTTAATATTATGTGTCCTAATAGTAGCATTTATTCAGATGAAAAATCAAGGGTTTTAGTGGACAAGACAAAAAGTGGAAAAGTGAGACCATGGAGAGAAAAGAAAATCGCTAATGTTGATTACTTTGAACTTCTGCATATTCTTGAATTTAAAAAGGCTGAAAGAGTAAAAGATTGTGCTGAAATATTAGAGTATAAACAAAATCGTGAAACAGGCGAAAGAAAGTTGTATCGAGTGTGGTTTTGTAAATCCAGGCTTTGTCCAATGTGCAACTGGAGGAGAGCAATGAAACATGGCATTCAGTC
>NZ_FNEL01000080.1 GCF_900100125.1 Dolosicoccus paucivorans
AGCTTTGTAGCCTTCATAATAGTCGATGATAGTTCCACCATCGTCTAAATAATGATAGACATTATAGATGGTTTGAGCAGATCTTCTTAACTTTTTAGCGACTATGTAAGCTTTTTCGCCAATTTCGTAGTAGTTTTCTATCCAAGTCAGTTCTTTCGTGGTAAGATGTGTATAGGCCATTTTGTGTCTACTCCCTTATTTATGATTGGACTCATAAATAGTGTAGCACAAATGGTCTTATTTGTTTTTTTTCTAGCTTAATTTTACAATTCAGGTTAGTATAAACCTAGTATGATAACACTTAAAGAGGTGAAATTATGGCTCAACAACCTTTAGCCTATCGTATGCGACCTCATTCCATTGAAGAAGTCTTAGGACAAGACCATTTAGTCGCACCGGGTAAAATTATTCACCGGATGGTCAAAGCAAATCGCTTATCTTCAATGATTTTATACGGTCCACCTGGAACCGGAAAAACAAGTATCGCCAGTGCTATTGCTGGTAGTACAAAATATGCTTTTAGAACATTAAACGCCGCAACCGACGGCAAAAAAGAATTAGAAATTGTTGCCCAAGAAGCTAAAATGTCAGGAAGTGTTATTTTATTACTCGATGAGATTCATCGTTTAAATAAAATGCAACAAGACTTTTTACTTCCTCATTTAGAAAATGGGCGTATTATTTTAATCGGGGCTACGACGGAAAACCCTTATATTTCTATTAACCCGGCTATTAGAAGTCGTCTTCAAATTTTTGAAGTTTATCCTCTCACTGCTGATCAAATTATTACAGGATTAGAAAGAGCCTTAAAGGATAAAGAAAACGGCTTAGGTAATTATTCCGTAGACATTAGTCAAGAAACATTAACAATGTACGCAAGTGTCACCCAAGGAGATATTCGCAGTGCATTAAACGCTTTAGAACTTGCTGTTTTGTCTACGGATCCTAAAGATGATGGGGTTATTTATATTACCCCGGAAATTGCTGAAGAAACATCGGGGCATAAACGTTTAGTTCATGACAAAGATGGAGACGCGCATTATGATGTCATTTCCGCTTTTCAAAAATCGATTCGCGGAAGCGATGTTGACGCTGCTATGTATTACTTAGCGGTATTACTTGAAGCGGGCGAATTAACCATCGCTTGTCGTCGTTTACTTATTACTGCTTATGAAGATATTGGACTAGCCAACCCGCAAGCGGTTGAGCGAGCAACATTAGCTGTCCAATCAGCTCAACAAGTGGGATTACCTGAAGCTAGACTTCCTTTAGCCTTTGCGGTAGCCGATTTAACCTTGAGCCCTAAATCCAACACTACCTACCGGGCGATTAATAGTGCGATGAAAGATGTGGCTGCCGGACGAGGCGGTCCGGTTCCAAATCATTTAAAAGATACTCACTATAAAGGAGCTAAAGACTTAAATCGTGGTGTCGGATATCAATATCCCCACGACTTTCCAAACCACTTTGTAAAGCAACAGTATTTACCGGATCATTTGATAAACCAACAATATTTCTATGCAGATCCAACTGGGAAATATGAACAAGTATTAGCTCAACAGTACCAACATTTAAAGAACCAAAGCTAATTTTGCGTAGATAAAATGTTATGGTATACTTATGATGCAAGGTATCTGAGATGTGCGAGTCATACTTTTTGTGTTGACCTTACAATCTTTTAATAAGGGGCTTTAAGATGTTTCGTAGGATGAAACGCCAGTCCCTCTGGACTTCAACAATACGAACTGTAAGCCCCACCTGCTTATAACGCGGGTTCAAAACAATCTTATGAAATACGGCATCATCGGTTACCTTGTGTAGGAGTTGGTCTTTACCAACTCCTTTTTTCATTCATTAATTAGAAAGGATTTTTCTCATGTCAGTTATTTTCACTTTATTTTTCGCTAGTTTAATTGGTATTGGCGCTTTATTGTGGATGAGTGCGGAGTCATTTTATCAATTAATCCCTACTTTATCGGTTAAGCAACTTAAAGGACTCAGCTTAGGATATATAACAATAGGTTTTCTATTTATCTTTTTTACTCATCATGCAACTTTTCGTTTAGTTGGTCTAACTATAGCAGGCCTCTACTCAGCAGGGGTTGCGCTATATTTAGGATTTAAACAAAGAAAATAATAAAAGCTGGCAGACTACACCGTCTACCAGCCTTAATTTATTCTATAATCTCTACTTGATCTGTTCCATCGACTTCTTTAACTTGAACGCGAACACGCTCTTTTTTAGACGTAGGAATATTTTTGCCCACGTAATCTGCTCGAATAGGTAACTCACGATGGCCACGATCCACTAAAATTGCTAATTGAATTTTTTGAGGTCGGGTTTGTGTAAGTATTGCGTCTAACGCTGCGCGAACTGTCCGTCCAGTATAAAGTACATCATCTACGATAATGACGACTTTATTGTTCAAATTACAGGATAACGGCTCTTTTTGAACTTGAGGTTCTTTTGTATCACTAATGTAGGATAAGTCATCTCGGTAAAGAGAAATATCTAAGCTAATACAAGGAACAGATATTTTTTCAAATTCGAATAAATTTTGTGCAATCCTTTTAGCTAAATATTCGCCTCGAGTTTTAATACCTACTAAAACGACTTCTTGTAATTTAACATGACTTTCAATAATTTCATGTGTCATCCGTCGAAGGGTTCGTTCAATATCTAACCCTTTCATAATAGCCGCCATTTAAATGCTCCTTACTTTAAACGCTCTACGTCACGAGCAATCGCAATTTCTTCGTTCGTAGGAATGTTTAATACCGCAACTTTAGAATCTTTAGAAGAAATAATTGCTTCTTCACGTGTATCATTTGCTTTTGAATCTAATTCAATACCAAACCAACTAATACCTTTAATGATACGGTCGCGCATATAAGCTGAGTTCTCACCTACACCAGCGGTAAAGACAATGCCATCAACGCCATTCATTGTCGCGATATATTGACCGATATATT
This sequence comes from Dolosicoccus paucivorans, assembly GCF_900100125.1. Classification (GTDB taxonomy): domain Bacteria; phylum Bacillota; class Bacilli; order Lactobacillales; family Aerococcaceae; genus Dolosicoccus; species Dolosicoccus paucivorans. Next base: position 2,974 of record NZ_FNEL01000080.1, read on the forward strand.
TTTGAATACGGTTAACGTAAATATCTAAAGCTAAAATGGCTCTTTCATTGCCTTCATTTGCAGCACCTTCTACGTCACGCATATCGCTTGAAACGCCTGACAAACCGAGAACACCTGATTGTTTGTTTAAAATATCAATCATGTCGGAAACATCTGTTAAGTTCAACTTCTCCATTAAGTAAGGTAAAATTGAAACATCGATATCTCCAGAACGAGTCCCCATGGTAATTCCTGCCAGAGGAGTAAAGCCCATTGAAGTATCCACTGATTGACCATTTTCTACTGCTGTAATAGAAGCGCCATTTCCTAAATGACAAGTAATCAATTTCAATTCTTCCAACGGACGATCTAACATTTCGGCCGCGCGTTCAGCAACGTATTTATGACTTGTTCCGTGAGCACCGTATTTACGTACACCATATTCTTCATAGTATTCAGTTGGAATACTGTAAAGATAATTTTCAGCTGGTAATGACGTATGGAATGATGTATCAAACACTGCTACCATCGTTGCTTTAGGTAACTTGTCTTTAAACACACGCATAACTTGAGCTTGAGGTGGGTTATGTAACGGTGCAAGTTCACTTAATTCTTCCACACGCTCAATTAACTCTTCAGTAACAAGTGTCGAATCTTTGATATCTTCTCCACCGTTAACTACACGGTGACCGACTCCTGTAATATCATCATAATTATCGATAACATTATGTTCTTGTAGTTGCTCAAATAAGAGTTCTACAGCACGCTCATGGTTAGGAATATCTTCGCGCACTTCATAGGTTTCTCCATTATATTCTAATTCAAGTAAAGAATGATCAATTCCAATACGTTCAACTAAACCTTTGGCAATCACTTTTTCTTCTGGCATTTCAATTAATTGAAACTTTAAGCTTGAGCTTCCTGCGTTAATAGCGAATGTTAAACTCATAAAACTATTTCCTCCTCGTAAATCTAACTGATACCTTTATTATACCTAAATCGCTTACAAATGTCTTATTATGTGAATAAATATTGATAAAAGAACACAAAAAAAGCTCACAAAAGTGAGCTTACATTGTAAAGCGGGTGACGAGAATCGAACTCGCGACAACAGCTTGGAAGGCTGTAGTTTTACCACTAAACTACACCCGCATGATTATTAATTATAAAAGATTCATACATAATTATCAACTATAAGTTATTGCGGAGGTAGGATTCGAACCTACGACCTTCGGGTTATGAGCCCGACGAGATGCCAGCTTCTCCACTCCGCGATAATATAATATGAAGGAGGATAAGGGATTCGAACCCTTGCGAGCTTTTACACTCCTGACGGTTTTCAAGACCGTTCCCTTCAACCGGACTTGGGTAATCCTCCACGATAAAAAATGACCCCTACGGGACTCGAACCCGTGATACCACCGTGAAAGGGTGGTGTCTTAACCGCTTGACCAAGGGGCCA
>NZ_FNEL01000054.1 GCF_900100125.1 Dolosicoccus paucivorans
AACCTAATGTCCCATTTAGATACTCTTCGACAACCTTTAATTTGAATTCATATGAATACTTTTGTGACACAAAAATGACCCCCGTAAAGTTAGATTTTTAACTCTAACTTTCGGGGGTCACCTCATTCAAGCAACAATTGATAAGGCTTTTAACTTTAAAGAATCAGGAATTATTGATTTAACCATTCAAGCACCTGATACCTTTGAAGTGGCTAAAGTTGAAATCGACACTAAAAGCTTAGGAAGCAACCGTTTATTATCCGTTTCACCTGAATTGATGAGAACTGTTATCACTGCTAGTCCAGAAGTTGCTCCAGGAAAATATACTTTATCTATTACTGTCATTAGTAAAACGAATGAGTCATATTCTAGCCAAGTAGAAGTTGAAATCACCCCTTATCAAAAGAAATCCCATGAAATTGATTGGGATGAAGAAATTATTTACTTTATGGTAACGGATCGTTTTAAAGATGGAGATTCAAGTAACAACAATCCTTACAATATGCCATATAAAGAAGCACGCAATCAAATGGGTACTTATTTAGGTGGGGATTTTAGAGGAATTATTAATAAACTAGATTATTTAAAACAATTAGGTATTACATCCATTTGGATTACCCCGATTGTCCAAAACGTTGTCCATGATGTAGGTAATGAAAAAGATGGTGAATATTACGCTTATCATGGGTATTGGGCATCTGACTTTGAAAAGTTAAATAAACATTTAGGAACCTTAGATGAATTCCATGAACTAATCGATAAAGCTGCTGAAGCTAACATTAAAATTATGGTCGATGTTGTTTTAAACCATGCCGGCTATGGTATGGATGGTCAAATGAATGTTAATAATAAACAAGGATTTCCAACAGTAGATGAACAAAAAGCCTTTGAAGGAATGTTTAGAACAGAAGATTTAGGCGGGGACGTTCAAACCAGTTTAGCCGGTCTACCTGACTTTAAAACAGAAGACCATACAGTTCGTGACCAATTAGTTAAGTGGCAAACGGCTTGGTTAGATCAATCTAAAACAGCTAAAGGAAACAGTATTGCTTATTACCGCGTTGATACGGTAAAACACGTGGAACCGACAACATGGCAACATTTCAAAAATGAATTAGCAGCCAAAGATCCAAAGTTTCGTTTAATTGGTGAAGAGTTTTCGGCTAAATATCAACAGCCGACCGTTTACTTAAGTCAAGGAATGATAGATAGCTTACTTGATTTTGGCTTTAAAGAGATCGCACAATTGGTATATGATGGTCGTTTAGAAGAGGCCATGGATCACTTACAAAAGCGTAATGACTTTTTAACACCTGTCGAAACTTTAGGTCAATTTTTAAGTAGTCATGATGAGCCAGGCTTTTTATACAAAAATAACTACGATTCAGTGGCTCAACTATTGGGCGCAACACTTCAATTGACGGCTAAAGGCCAACCTGTTATTTATTACGGTGAAGAAATTGGTATGTCAGGTGATGAGAACTGGCCGTTTTATGATAACCGTTATTTATTTAATTGGAGTGAAGTTGAAAGTGGCGAAAATGAGTTCCTAGATCATTATCACAAACTGATTGCTTTTAGAAGAGCATATTCAGAACTTCTTTCAAGAGGAAGTCATCAAACTCTTTCAGGATCAGATCAAAATCGTTGGATTCTTTATGATCGTAGCTATCAAGACGATCAAGTCGTTGTAGGACTTAATCGTGCGCAACAAGATAAGTTATTAAAGCTTTTTGTAACGAATGAAAGTGCGGTCGTAACGGATCATTACTATAATCAAACTTATCAACCGATTCTAGAAGGACAAGATTGGATAGTAAAAGTTACATTACCGAGCGCAACAAATGGTGGAACAATGTTGCTTCATACACAAAATGGTCAAATTTTACGTGCCGAAGAATATGTTGAAGACATTACATCTATTCCTGAATTACAAGAAGGACACGTTCGCATTCATTTTGAAAAGTTACCCGACTATCCCGTTGAATCGTTAGGTATTTGGTTATGGGATGACTTTGAAGCACCATCGACTGAATGGCCACAAGGAGCAATTTCTCTAAAAGAAGGATTTAAAACAAATTGGGGCTATGCGATCGATTTACCTTTGAATGATAAATCGAAACACAAATTAGGCTTTAAACTAAATCACCGAACTCAAGGCGAAGTGGGCGATACAGATCATGTAGTGGAATTATTTAATGATAAAGTGCCTCAAGTATGGGTCAATGAAAAGGGCCAGTTGTTCTTATATGAGCCACTTAAGACTAATCATGTGCGCATTAATGTCAACATGGATCTATCGAATTTCCAAGAGCCAGGTGTATGGGCTTGGAAAGATGGAGGAACGATCTTTAAGGATTGGAACAACAATACTCAACGTATCATTCAAAAAGAAGGTCTATGGTACTTCGATATTCCAATGAATCAAGAAGCGAAGGATTTAGGTTTCTTAATTGTTGATTTAGCTAATAAAGATCAAAAAACTCAAGACTTTGTTTATGATCGCTTAAATGGCCATACACAATTATTCATCCGCGATAAGGATAAGATTGTCTATGATAATCCATATTATTATAACGCCTCTAAACCAACGGGAGCGCGTTTGACCAAAGTGGATCGTCTAGAAGTGTCTTATACTAGCGTTGAATGGTTAGACGAAGCATTTATTAAAGATCAAGTCATCGTTCGTTCCGGCGAAACAGTTCTTCCAGTAACATCCATTAGCGTGGATAAAGACACAAACCAAATAATTTTAGTCGGTGATTTCAAGCAAGATAAACCATTAATTGTTGAAATTGAAAAAGAACCATTTAATGTAGTTATGGACTGGCGTCTAAAAGATGAGTTGTACGCCTACGATGGACCATTAGGGCTCGAACTATCCGAAGACGGCTTAACTGGTTCCTTGAAACTATGGTCACCATCCGCTCAAGAAGTCAATATCATTATTTACGATAAGAAAGATCCATCAAAAGTAGTCACTACATTAAAAACAAATAAATTAGATAAAGGTGTTTGGAATGTGGATCTTGATGGCGCTAAAATCGTAGGTGGTTCATTAATAGATTACTTCTACCACTTTGAAATTATCCGTCAAGGAAAACGCGTTCTTGTTTTAGATCCATATGCACACTCATTAGCTCAATGGGAAAACCCAGCTAACGCTCAAGAAGCACCCTTAGAAAAACGCATCGCTAAAGCTGCTTTCGTTAATCCGAAAGCGATAACTAAAGATTTAGACTATGCACAAATTAAAGGCTATCAATCAAGAGAAGACGACATTATTTATGAAGTTCACGTTCGTGACTTTACAAGTGACCCTTCTATTGTAGACGAATTAAACCAAAAACAATTCGGAACCTTTACCGCCTTTATCGAAAAATTGGATTATATCCAGTCATTAGGGGTTACACACATTCAATTGTTACCTGTGATGAGTTACTATATGGCAAATGAATTCAAAAACCATTTACGTGAATTAGAGTACTCTTCAACGGACAATAACTACAACTGGGGCTATGACCCACAAAGTTACTTTGCTTTAACGGGAATGTATTCAAGCGATCCAAGTAATCCAACGAAGCGCATTCAAGAGTTTAAAGAGTTGATTGACGCAATCCATCAACGTAATATGGGAGTTATTTTAGATGTGGTTTATAATCATACGGCCCAAACGCACATCTTTGAAGATTTAGAGCCGAATTACTACCACTTTATGAATGCGGATGGTACTAGTCGCACGAGCTTTGGTGGTGGGCATTTAGGAACGACTCACCATATGGCACGCCGCATTTTAGTCGATTCCATTAAATATTGGACAGATGTATTTAAAGTCGATGGATTTAGATTTGATATGATGGGAGACCACGATGCAGAGTCTATTCAAAAAGCTTTCGATGAAGCGAAAAAATTAAATCCAAACATTATTATGATTGGTGAAGGATGGCGCACTTATGCAGGGGATGCTAATTCACCTTATGTTCAACCAGCCGACCAAGATTGGGTTCAACACAGTCAAGCGTTAGGGGTATTTTCAGATGAAATTCGTAACAGATTAAAATCAAGTTACCCAAATGAAGGACATCCACGCTTTTTAACCAATGGTGCAGTGAATATTGGTCAACTCTATCAAGATATTAAAGCTCAACCAAGTAACATTCCTAATGCCAAACCAGGCGATGTCGTTCAATATATTGAAGCTCATGACAACTTAACGCTGTTTGATATTATTGCTCAAGCAACACAAAAGGATCCTAAAGATCACAGTCAAGAAATTTTAGATCGAATGAAGTTAGGAAATACGATTATTTTAACTTCGCAAGGAACCACCTTCATTCACGCTGGGCAAGAGTATGGGAGAACCAAGCAATTTAAGCATGAAGACTTTAAATCACCTGTTGACACACCGCCGTATAAGAGTCATTTGTTAACAGATAAAGACGGCAATCCGTTTGAGTATCCATACTTTATCCATGATTCCTATGATTCATCAGATGCGGTGAACCGTTTTGACTGGAATAAAGCGACTAATAGTGAGGATTATCCGCTGCACACACAATTAGTGGAATACACTAAGGGATTGATTGAATTAAGACGATCAACCAAAGCCTTTAGATTAACTTCACGTCAATTAGTCGATGAACAGATGCGCTTAATTACAAATCACTCAGGCGACGATTTATTAATTGCTTATCAAGTGACTGATCCTGAAACAAACGATGTTTACGGAATTTTTGTGAACGCTGACAATAATAAACGGGAAGTTTATTTATCTGATGAGTACCTCAAGTTATTGGATGGGGATATCATTGTTGATAAAGTAAAAGCCGGTATTGTAGAACTTACAAATCCAGTCGGCGTGGTTAAAGAACAAAATAAATTAGTCTTAGACGGCTTAACTTCAGTGGTTATCAAGTTAGCAGCCGAACAACCTGAAGAAGAACCGGATACAGAACCAACTCCAGAAGTTCCTGAAGATACAGAAAAACCAGAAATACCGAGCGAGGATACAACACCAGAGACACCTGAAAAAGAAGATGGCTCATTCGAAGAATCAGGAGATTTCGAAGAGAAACCTGGAGATCCAGGAAAAGATGACGAATCTTCAGAACAACCAAGTGAACAAGAAGAGAAACCAGAAGAATCAGGAGACGGTTCAACCTCTGAAGAACCAGGAAAAGATGGAGAAACTTCGGAAGAACCTGAAGATACAGAAGAGAAACCAGAAACACCAGGCGAGGACTCAACACCAGATACACCTGAAAAAGAAGACGACTCATCCGAAGAATCTGAAGACTCAGAAGAAAAACTAGAGGTGCCGGGCGAAGGCTCAATCCCTGAAGAGCCAGGAAAAGATGGTGAATCTTCAGAACAGCCAGGCGATTCAGAAGGGGAACCAGAAACACCAGGAGACGATTCAACTCCTGAAGAGCCAGGAAAAGACAGTGAATCCTCAGAACAACCAGGTGAGCCAGAAGAAAAACCAGAGGTGCCGGGTGAAGGCTCAACACCAGAAGAACCTGAAAAAGACGGTGAAACCTCAGGAGAGTCTGAAGATACAGAAGAGAAGCCAGAAGTTCCTGGAGAAGGTTCAACACCAGAAGAACCAGGAAAAGATGGTGAATCTTCAGAACAGCCAGGCGATTCAGAAGGGGAACCAGAAACACCAGGAGACGATCCAACCCCTGAAGAACCAGGAAAAGACGATGAAGCTTCAGAGCAATCAGGAGAATCAGAAGATCAACCAGAAACACCAGGTGAAGATCCAACCCCTGAAGAACCAGGAAAAGACGATGAAGCTTCAGAGCAATCAGGAGAATCAGAAGATCAACCAGAAACACCAGGTGAGGACTCAACACCGGAGGTTCCAGAAAAAGGCGGCGAATCCTCAGAAGAATCAGACCAGTCAGAAGTACAACCGGAAGTTCCAGAAGATGGTTCAAAGCCAGAAGAACCGGAAAAAGGTGGAGAATCCTCAGAAGAGTCAGGCGATCCAGAAGAAAAACCAAATGTTCCAGAAGATGGTTCAAAACCTGAAGAACCAGAAAAAGACGGTGGATCTTCAGAAAACCCAGACGAGTCAGAGGAGCAACCAGAAGCGCCAAATGAAGATTTAACACCGGAGACACCAGGAAAAGATGGTGAGACATTAGAAGAATCAGGCGAATCAGAAGCACAACCGGAAGTTCCTGGAGACGGTTCAAAACCAGAAGAATCGGAAAAAGATGGAGAATCCTCAGAAGAGTCAGGCGAGCCAGAAGAAAAACCAAATGTTCCAGAAGATGGTTCAAAACCAGAAGAACCGGAAAAAGATGCTGAATCTTCAGAACAACCTGAAGACTCAGAAGAACAACCAGAGGTGCCGGGTGAGGGCTTAACGCCAGAAACATCGCAAAAAGATGGTGAAACCTCAGAAGAATCAGGCGATTCAGAAGAGTATCCGGAAGTTCCTGGAGACGGTTCAACCCCTGAAGAATCAGGAAAAGATGGAGAATCCTCAGAAGAATCAAGTGAGCCAGAAGCACAATCTGAAATTCCTGGTGAGGACACAACACTAGAGACACCAGAAAGAGATAACAAACCATCTGGTCAACCTAGTGAAGAGTTAACGCCAGACCAACTAGAAGGCTCTAACGAACACTCTGAAATTTCAAGTGAACAATCCGTTCCAGAATCTAGTCCATCAATGGGGCAGACGATTCAACCATTGATCGATAGACCTCTTGATGCGTCATCTGTTTTACCAATTAGTGGGCGTACTCCAACGGTAGCTGGCAGACCTTCAAATAGCAATCCATTTTACGCAAGTCTTCTAGCCCAATTATTAGGTTACTTAAATAACAACAGACTTGAAGATGTAGCTACAAATAAAAAAGACAAAGAAGTTAAAGAAGAAACATCAGTTGAAGAAATGGCAATTAAGAAAGATGAAGAAACAAGAAGTCATGAATCGAGTGATACAACTTCAATTAAAGAAAGCCAAACAAAAGAAGACACAACGGATAAACCTAATTTAGAGCTTATTTTCTCTGTTGCTGTATTATCCATTTTAGGTGGAATCGGCGTAGTAAAAAGAAGAAAAAACAACTAACTATAGTGAATCGTCACTACAATAGAAAATAAGTCTACTTAGTATAACCTAAGATTACTTTTAATTAAGTGATCTTAGGTTTTTTATTGTTTTTTAGGTGATATTTCAAATATTAATTTAGATGTTGGACATATATCTCTTTCTTCTAATGGGTAGTGTAAAAAAGCTAGGATAGGCTCAGAAACGCTATGTAGTGTGATGATATATTTTGATAAATAAAAAGAGATATCTTGTGGAGGTTGCGCAATTTAGCGAAGATGCGGTCGAGATTGAATTAAAAGGTCGTATAGATTCTAATATTAATGTCCAACTAGCAGTGTTAAAAGAATACATCTCAAATTTAAATTTACCGGGGATTATCTAATTTTATTTAGTTTATACAAGTTTAGTTATTTATTTCGTACTAGAACTTTAAGTATGTGTCATATATGTTTGAATACTCTAGAAGGCAAACTCAGCTAAAGGCTAATGACAAGTTGACAATCCTTTTAAAATCGCTATACTAAAGTAAGTAAATTAAAAATAAAAGCAATGAGGAAATCACACATTTACGCTAACAACAGGGATACTTAGTGAGTGAGAATAAGTAATGTAAGTCGTAAATTATTCAATTTCTTAGCTAACCTATAAAGAATGATTGAATTCGAACAAGGTTCCGCCTGCCACGGTTAATGGCACTAAGTGCACATTATTTATGTGAACAAGGGTGGTACCACGGTAGCGCGTCCCTTTTTAGGGACGGGCTTTTTTATTTTTTATAAAGGAGATGACAAACCCCATGATTGAACAATTAAAACAAACAATGGATCAGTTGGAACAGTCCGCTTTAAAAGCGATTGAACAATCAAACGATTTAAAGCAATTAGACGAAGTCCGTATTCAATATACAGGCCGTCAAGGTGAATTAACTAATATCGCTAAAGTGATGAAGGATTTATCTAATGAAGAACGTCCTCAGTTAGGGCAAATGATGAATGGCTTCAAAAAAGTATTTGAAGCAGCTTATGAAGAGAAAAATAATTTTCTTCAAGAAGAAGTTTTAAATGCTCAGCTAGAAGCCGAAGTAATTGACGTAACTCTTCCAGGACGCAAACAAACGTTAGGAACGCGTCATATTATCACTCAAACGATGGAACAAATTGAAGATTTGTTTTTAGGGATGGGCTATCAAGTAGTTGAAGGTCCTGAAGTAGAATTAGACCTATACAACTTTGAGAAGATGAACTTACCTAAAACTCACCCAGCTCGCGATATGCAAGACACTTTTTATATCGATGATGAATTACTGTTAAGAACGCATACATCTCCAGTTCAAGCAAGAACGATGGAACAACATGACTTTAGCCAAGGGCCGCTCAAAATGATCAGTCCCGGTAAAGTATTCCGCCGCGATGATGATGATGCAACTCACTCTCATCAATTCCATCAAATTGAAGGACTGGTTGTAGATAAAAATATTACTCTAGCAGACTTAAAAGGAACCCTTTTAGTCTTTGCTCAAGAGTTATTTGGTAAAGACCGTAAAATTCGCTTACGTCCAAGTTACTTCCCATTTACTGAACCTTCCGTTGAAGTAGACGTTAGCTGTTTTAAATGTGGTGGCGAAGGATGTCACGTGTGTAAACACTCGGGATGGATTGAAATTTTAGGAGCGGGTATTGTTCACCCAAACGTCTTAGAAATGTCTGGCATCGACTCAAGCGTTTATAGTGGATTTGCCTTTGGCTTAGGTCCAGACCGCGTAGCGATGTTGAAATATAATATCGATGATATTCGTCATTTCTACCAAAACGATATTCGTTTCTTAAGTCAATTTAAAGGAGGATCAATTAAATAATGTTAATTTCAATGGAATGGCTAAGTGATTTTCTTGATTTAAGTGAATGGACTTCTAAAGAAATCGCCGATCAACTATCTTTAACTGGACTAGAAGTGGATGGCGAATTAAATATAGGTCAAAACTTAACTAACTTAGTAGTTGGATATGTTAAAGAATGTGCTCCTCATGAAGACAGTGATCGCTTATCTGTGTGTCAAGTAGACGTTGGCGAAAAAACTTACCAAATCGTCTGTGGTGCATCAAATATTAAAGCAGGTATTAAAGTGATTGTGGCTTTACCTGGAGCTGTATTGCCAGGAGACTTTAAAATTGAACCGACCGTCTTACGTGGCGTAGAATCTAACGGCATGATTTGTTCCTTACAAGAACTAGGTTTTAAAGAAAATGTGATTCCTAAAAATGCGGCAGAAGGTATTTTCGTGTTACCTGAAGATGCTCCAGTGGGGGAATCCGTTGTCACTTACATGAAGCTAGATGATTGGATTTATGAATTAGATTTAACACCCAACCGAGCGGACGCTTTAAGTATGTACGGTGTGGCTTATGAAGTCGGTGCTATTATTCACCAAACACCTCAATTTAAATCTCACCTTGATGAAGCACTTAAAGCGGATAACTCTCAAATGACTGACTTTACTTTAGATGTCGATGAAAAGTTATCACCTAACTATCAAGCGCGCTTAATTCGAGACGTGAAGGTTGAAGAAAGTCCCCTATGGTTACAAATGCGTTTAATGAAATCAGGCATTCGTCCTATTAACAATATCGTCGACTTAACAAACTACTGTATGTTGTTATATGGACAACCGACTCATGCTTTTGATTTTGACAAACTACCTGCTAATAACCTTGGAGTCCGTTATGCAAAAGAAGGCGAAAAGCTAACAACATTAGATGAAAAAGAGCAAACGCTTCAAACAACAGATATTGTTATTACAAGTAACGACCAACCCGTAGCCTTAGGCGGGGTCATGGGAGGACTAGAAACAGAAGTCACTGATGAGACGACAAATGTATTATTAGAAGCGGCTGTATTTAACCCATTAAATGTTCGTGAAACCTCTAAACGTTTAAACTTACGCTCTGAATCAAGCAGTCGTTTTGAAAAAGGGATTAACGAAGCGTTAGTCGACGAGGCCGGAGATAATTTAGCAGCGATGATGGCTGAGTTAGCAGGCGGAAAAGTGGATCCAACCGTTCAAAAAGCAACAACTCCTGCACCGGAACCAGTTAAAGTGACGGTCGCTTATGAAGATATCCCTCATAAATTAGGGATTGATATCACCCGATCCGAATTAGAAACTATTTTTGATCGTTTAAATTTTGAAGTCGAGTATGGCGAGGAAGATTTTACCGTCATCGTTCCGTCGAGACGTTGGGATATCACTATTAAAGCCGATGTTTTAGAAGAGATCGCTCGTATTTATGGTTATGATAATATTCCGACAACTTTACCTGTGGTTGCGGCTACACCAGGTCAATTATCAAAGCGCCAACATTTAACTCGCGAAGTGCGCCGTGTGTGTGAAAGTGTTGGTCTAAACCAAGTGATTAGTTATGGTTTAACATCTAAAAGACGGGCTCAATTACTAGCCGACCGCAACCAGCCAACGGTTGAATTACTGTTGCCACTAAGTGAAGAACGTGCTGTTTTAAGACAGAGTATGTTCCCAGCCCTAGTAGAAATTGCTCAATATAATATCGCAAGACGGGCTAAAGGGTTAGCTTTTTATGAATTAGGCCAAGTGTTCTTTAGCCGTGGGGAAAACACATTACCTGTTGAAGAAACACGTCTAGCTTTATTAGTTTCAGGAACTAAACAGTTAAATGAATGGAATCAAACCAAAGAAGATTACGACTTTTTCGACTTAAAAGGAATGATTGAGACGCTATTTGAAGATTTAACGTTAGCCTCTCACTTAAATTTTGAAGCGACTAATCGCTTTACTGAGTTACACCCAGGTCGTAGTGCCAATATTTTACTAGACGGCGAAGTGATTGGAATTATGGGGCAACTTCACCCAACCTTAGCTAGTGAATATGACCTACCTGAAGAAACATTCTTTGCTGAACTCAATATGGAGAAAATCTATGACTTTGAAACAGCCATGGTTGTTCAACAAACAATTCCGCGCTACCCAGCAACGACTCGAGATTTAGCTTTACTTGTCCCACAAGAAGTCACACATCAACAATTGGTAGAAACAATTGAACAAGCCGGCGGAGACCACCTTGTTCAAGTTGATTTGTTTGACTTATACGATGGAGAAGGAATTCAAGAAGGTATGAAGTCGCTGGCTTACCATTTAACGTTCCAAGATCCAAGTAAAACATTAAAAGATAAAGACATTGATCGAGCAATGGAAGCCATTCAACAAGCGCTTCAAACCATTGACTCCCTAGAGATCCGTTAATGAAGAAGAGCCTGTGACATAAGTCGCGCAAATAAATCCCCCGAATGATCCATTGGTGATCGTTCGGGGGATTTTTTAAAAGAGCCCGCTAGCAGAGGGCTAACTTTCTTAAGTTAGCTGCTAATAACGCGAGGCCTATTTCTTGTTTCACCCAATTCCACGAACGTGAAATTGGGTGAAACCCAAACAAGCCTTCAAAAACCCAAATGCCGGCTCCACGTCGATTTTTCGACGCGCATACACCTTGGCGCATTCAGGATCTGAAAGCTGTTCGCGCTGTTGCGCTTTAAAATATTCGTAAGAAGGATTGACTT
>NZ_FNEL01000057.1 GCF_900100125.1 Dolosicoccus paucivorans
TGAATCTAGCATTAAAAGAATTATAACACACCTATTCGCCCTTGTGTGCAGTTAGTTGCAACACGTTGCAAAATCAATATTTCAAGCGAATATTTGGCACGGACTTTTGCAGAAATTTGCAACTAATTGCAAAAGTGTGCCCCTTTTTTGCCCCTTTTTATAAGAGGTATTTTCTTTAAATCAATTCAATCAAAGAGTTGGCAACTGTTCACTTGAATAGCATAATATATTTAGAAGGTCAGGAAAGGAAGTGGAAGATGCAGACAAGATATGAGTACCATCGCATGAAACGAAGTAAGAAAAAAGAAGCAAAAAACGACTAAAGAGATTTTAGAAATAACCCTAACGATTCTAAATATAATCTCGATAGTCGCAAACATAATAAAAATGTTTTTAGTATAAATCTTAAAGAGGAAGGTAGACCTTCCCTTCCTCTTAATTTTATTATAAATTAGGAGGCGTTTCAAGTGAAAATTGTTAATCAGAATTTTAAGATTCTAGAGTAGATTGCTTGTCTGGTTAGACTTTAAAATGCTTAGTAGATTTGATATAATTTGATTCATGGAGAACCTTTCCTTTCTGTGTTATTTGCGTAACTTTAGGATAAGGTTCTCTTTTTTATGTTTCAAGAGTTGTTTTTTATTTTCCGAGATAAATTTTACACATAGAGGTTGTTTTTCTAAAGGGACTGTAGACTTATGTCACAGCCTCTATCTCTCAAACAAATGACGCCTTTTTGTTAGAAAGGACACTATTATAAAGAAGTGGCTATTATTAAAAACGCCAAAAATGATCGAAAGCAAAGAAATTAGAAATATATTTATAACACAAAAGCGGACACCATTTTTTAAAGTGCCCGCTTTTATTTTAGAACAACATAACAAAGTTCTTCAAACACTAGTCGTTCAATCTTCTTGTTTGAAAAAGACACTTACAGACTATCTATATCTCTAGCCTTTATAACACAAAGTTACTTGCTTTAGTGAGTCGATTCATAAATCCATGATTTTCTTGTGTCTCTTTTAAACCTTGAGCCACAATGATGGTTGCTTTTGTTTGTTCTAGCGCTCTTAGTCCACTGAACAGACGACGTGTATGTTCTTTAATATCTCCTTTTTGTCCTAAACTGTAGGTCGAAACGATTTGATTTGTATCTAATTCCTTCAAGATACTTTCATCCGCTAACACACCAATTTTTTCATCTTTAGATAGTTGTGTAATGACCTTGCGCCATTCTTTAATTGTTTTAGGATAGGCTATTAAGTAGACCGGCTGTTCCGGGCTATAGTGCGTATATTTCACTCCCGGAGAAAGTATTTGACCACTTTCTAATTGATCATCCGGAGTCATTTCAGTTACTGTAAATCCTTTATCCTCTAACTGCTGGGCAGTGATATTTCCCGGTCGTAAAATAAACACTTGTCCTTTTTTAGGGTAGACAACGGTAGATTCAATGCCGATTTTTGTTAAAGGTTCTGAGTTTTTTAATACGCCGTCAATTTCTCCTTTTGGATAATCGTTTAAGACGTGCTCATAACTTGTCGGACTAGGTTTACCTGATTTGTTAGCACTAGGACCTACTAAAGGAAAAGAATTTTCATTTAAAAGAGCTAAAGCGACTTCATTATCTGGCATACGAAAAGCGACCGTCGATTTGCCGCCCGTTACAATGGGGTCAAAAGCGCCATTTTTCATTTCAAAAATAATCGTTAAAGGACCCGGCCAAAATTGATTCATTAACTGATGATGGAGCGAAGTCACTTCATTAACATAGGGCTCAATATCTTTTGGATCTTTAATATGAACAATTAAAGGGTTGTCACTGGGGCGCCCTTTAGCTTCGAACACTTTTTTGATTGCTTGAGGGTTTGTTGCGTCAGCTCCTAAACCATAAACCGTCTCTGTTGGGAAAGCGACTAATCCGCCTTTAGACAAAGCTTCCCCTGCTTGTTTGATGGATTCTTTCGTAAAAACAATGGGCTTATTCATAATGATCCCTCCCTTTTAAATCAATTAAAATATATCGATCTTGTTCATTGAAATCTTGATGACAGGTCACATAGGCTTTAGGAAAAGCCTGTTGAAACAGCTCTTTGACTGCTTCTCCTTGGTTAAAGCCAATCTCTAATGCGATTAACCCCTTCTCTTTAATACGCTTAGGTAATTCCTTGGCTAGACGTTCGTAGACCAACAATCCATCGTGATCGGCAAATAAAGCGACATGGGGCTCATACTTTAAGACATTTTGTGTCATTAAATGTACTTCATCGTGGCTAATATAAGGCGGATTGCTGACAATAATATCGAATTGTTGCTGAGTTGGAATATCCGCCACTAAATCAGTTATATAGTTTGTCACCTTGACTTGATGGGCTTGTTGGTTGTCTTTAGCTACAGCCATCGCTTTAGCACTAATATCTGTCGCTGTGACGCGGCTCTTTGGATATAACAAAGCAAGCTCGATTCCTAAAATACCCGATCCTGTTCCAATATCTAACAATTCATATTCCTTATCCTTCGGATGATAGGCTTTCACTAAGTCTAATAATCCCTTAGTTTCTTCTCTCGGGATTAAAACGTCGGGGGTTACTTTAAATCGCTTGTCGTTAAAATAAGCATAACCTTTAATATATTGAATTGGCTCATCTTGAAGGAGACGCTTTAAAGCATTTTGGTATTCTTTAATCATTGCTTGATCTACAGGTTGTTGCATCTTTAACACTAAATCCGTCAAAGACCAATCGAATAACTCCAGCCAATAGTGCCGTGCTAAATGTGATGAATCCTCTTTTTGACCTAAAAAAATTGAAGCCTCTTGCAAGACTTCAAAAAGGGTTGGATTATGCACCATGGCCACGGTTCAACTCTTCTAAAGCTTCCGTTTGTTCGAATAAAATAAGCGCATCAATAATTTCTTCCAATTCGCCACTTAACACAGTATCTATTTTTTGAATCGTTAAGCCAATACGGTGATCGCTGACACGACTTTGTGGGAAGTTATATGTACGGATACGCTCTGAACGGTCTCCCGTTCCTACAGCTAATTTACGTGCAGAATCGGTTTTTTCTTGTTCAATGGATTGATAGTGGTCATAGACGCGAGCTTTCAATACTTTCATCGCTTTTTCCCGGTTTTTTAATTGGGAACGCTCATCTTGCATCGCAACGATAATACCAGTTGGTAAGTGAGTCATACGAACAGCCGAATCCGTTACGTTAACGTGCTGACCTCCGGCTCCCCCTGCACGGTATACGTCAATCTTAATGTCTTGTGGATCAATCTCAATTTCTACGTCGTCAGCTTCAGGCATAACAACAACGGTTGCGGTTGAAGTATGAACGCGACCTTGAGATTCTGTTACAGGGACACGTTGAACACGGTGTGCACCGTTTTCAAATTTTAGTTTACTGTAAACTTTATCACCGGTAATCATTAAAGTAACTTCTTTATAACCACCAACATCATTTGTTGAGGCTTCTAAAATTTCTACTTTCCAATTTTGACGCTCAGCATAGCGGGTGTACATGTTTAATAAATCTCCCGCAAAAAGCTGAGCTTCGTCTCCACCAGCAGCCCCACGAATTTCCATAATAATGTTTTTGCCGTCGTTTGGATCTTCCGGTAACATCATAATCTTAATTTCTTCTTCAAGGGTTTCCTGCTCGTCTTTTAATTCAGATAGTTCCATCTTAGCTAACTCTTCCATTTCACTATCTAAACTAGAATCATGAAGCATTTCTTTTGTGTCTTCAATGCCTTGTAAAACGTCTTTGTAGCGACGGATTTTTTCGACTTTAGGGTGTAAATCAGACTGCTCGATCGTTAATTTACGTAAACGATCTGTATCGCTAATAACTTCAGGGTCACTTAATAATTCAAGTAACTCTTCATAGCGAACGATCAGACTATCTAATTGTTCAAACATAGTTCTCCTTCTTTCTTAAGCGTTTTTAGGTAGTGGGCCGGGGTTTTGGTAGCATTTACGGCATACAGGGTAATAGGATTCATTGCCTCCTGGCATGATTTGTTCTCCTTCATAGACTGGTTCGCCATCATTAAAGCGCAAATTCATCGTTGCTTTTTTGTGGCAGAACCAGCAAATGGTCTTGATTTCTTCAATTTTATCTGCATAAAGTAATAAATATTTCGAGCCTTCAAACAACTCATTAACGAAGTCATTTTTCAAGCCAAAAGCCATGACCGGAATATCTAATTCATCAACAATACGAGCCATTTGTAAAATATGGGCTTTTTTAAGAAATTGTGCTTCATCGACTAAAACGCAATAAATTTTCTTATCTTGGGTAATATTCTTGACTACTTCATAGACATCTGTCATCTCATCAATAATTAAAGCGTTTTTCTTAAAGCCAACACGACTTTCAACGCTTCCTTGCCCTGACCTTGTATCTAATGCACTGGTAAAAATCAATACATCTTTATTTTGTTCTTCATAGTTATGAGCGACCTTAATAATTTCAATAGATTTTCCACTATTCATCGCACCATATTTAAAATAAAACTGAGCCATTTTCTTTCTCCTTGTAAACATACTCCTTAAAATTTTAAAAGAACAAAGGCAAGTAGTCAATCTTTTCAGCCAATTTAAGTTCGCTTTATGATAGAAAGTTGCTTATAATTGTGAAGGAACAAAACGAATAAAATTTAACAGTTATTTAACGTTTTTTATACTACCAAACGAAGAATTTTTTGATAAAATAATCTGTCGTTTTATTTTACTTGTTAAAAGGAGCTATTTATATGAAATTTAGAACACGCTTTGCTAAATCCATCGCTCGTTTAGCCCAAATCACTTTACAAAAAACTACCGGAGGCGGTAGCAGTTTACCCGGGAAAATTGCTACGGCGATTGATCCACAAATTCTATCACATATCGCTAAAGACTACGATGTCGTTGTCATTACCGGAACGAACGGCAAAACCTTAACGACAGCGTTAACCGCACATATTTTCGAAAAAAACGGCCAGCCTTTTATTACTAACCAAACAGGTTCTAA
The DNA here is from genome assembly GCF_900100125.1 of Dolosicoccus paucivorans. GTDB lineage: Bacteria > Bacillota > Bacilli > Lactobacillales > Aerococcaceae > Dolosicoccus > Dolosicoccus paucivorans. The sequence continues at coordinate 5,020 of NZ_FNEL01000057.1, forward strand.
TATGTTACAAGGGATTGTAGCTGCTTTTATTGAAGCAAAAACTCCTTCAGATAAACGTCCTATTGCTGTTTTGGAAGTTGATGAAGGATCACTAAAGCACGTCGTCCCTCATGTTCAACCTAAAGCCTTTATTTTTACAAACTTATTTGAAGATCAAGCTGATCGTTTTAGTAGTGTCGAAGCTGTTTATGAGTTACTTCTTGATGCTGCTAAAAGTGTTCCTGAAGCAACCGTATTTATGAATGGGGATTTACCTTTATTTGCGGAGCATGACTTGCCTAATCCAGTTGTTTATTTTGGAACTCAAGTGAATACAGGAGGTGCCTTTGAAGAGACTTCTTGCCCTCGTTGCGGTAAAACGTTAGATTACTACACCCACACCTTTTCAAATTTAGGTCACTATTATTGCTCTCATTGTGGTTTTAAACGCCCTGAGTTGACTTATAGCGTGGAGGAAATTGTCGAAACAACGCCTCATTATTCTGTTTTTATGATTAATGGTACGACGTTCCGTTTACCTTTTGGGGGAGTGTATAATATTTATAACGCTCTTGCTGCTTTTTCCCTTGCTGATCATTGGGGCGTTGATCCAGAAACGATCGCTGTTTCATTCAATGAAGTTCAAGACGTTTCCGGACGTCAAGAAGAAATTCAATTAGACGATAAACATTTAACGATTAACTTAGCTAAAAACACCGTAGGTATGAACCAGCTGCTTGAACTACTCAAACTAGATGAAGAGCCTTTTACTTTTGTTAACTTACAAAACGATCAATACGCCGACGGGCAAGATATCCAGTGGATTTGGGAGGCGAATTATCACGCTTTAACAAAGTTACCCATTCCACAAATTATTACTGGAGGAACGAGAGCTCAAGACTTAAAAAAACGCCTTCTAGAAGAAAAGATTGATCCATCGATCATTTATGTCGCTTCTTCAATGGAAGAGGTGTTAGAGGCCATAAAACAAGCTCCAACAGATAAAGTTCACTTACTCGGATCTTACACAGCGACCATTGAATTTAGAAACTTATTAAAAGAAAAACATTATTTATAAAATAACCCGAAAGTTGCTCGAAGCACTTTCGGGATTTTTCATATCATCGTAATTAACATAAAGATAACGGGTACAAAAATAGCTGGCATTAAGTTCATTAACTTAATATCCGTTATTTCTAAAACATTTAAACTTAAACCGATTAAAATAACTGAACCAATGCTAATCACATCTGTAATCACAGCGGGTGTTAAGATGGGAGCGGCTAATTGAGCAGACAGCGTTAAGCTTCCTTGAACGATTAAAATTGAAATAGAAGATAACATGACGCCAATTCCTAAAGAAGAAGATAATAATAAAGCCGTTACAAAATCTAACACACTCTTTGTATAAAGAGTCGTATGATCCCCATTTAAACCACTTTCTAAAGAGCCAACAATAACCATGGAGCCAATACAGAGTAACATTGAAGCAGCAATAAAACCTTGACTCAAACTCGGTCCATTTTTATCTCTTTTAGGAACAAAACGAGCCTCTAATTGGTTGACTGTTTTAATTACCCATCGGTCGATATCAATCCATGAACCGATAAAGCCTCCTAAGCCGATGGAAATTAATAACATCATAATGTTTTCATTAGCTAGTGCCCCGTCAACGCCTAAGTATAAGACACACAATCCAATACCATTCATTAAGGTTTCGTGAACGCGTTGTGGAATACCTCCCTTAAATAGTAAACCGATCGCACTACCAACAATGATCGCTATACTATTTACAATCACTCCCACTATTCATCACCTTCTTCTATCGCTTCTTGAAGTTCATCTTCTTGATCTTCCTCATCAGCGGTTGAATTTGTTCGCGATTCTAAATGTTCAATCAATGAACGATCAGAGCGGCTGTGATGTTCAAGTTTTAAGTCATCGTTAATCCATAAAGATAAATGAGGCATCCAGTCAAAAGTAACGACATAACTTTCATCAAAATCGATTTCTTCCTCTTCTTCTGAATCAACTTCATTTGAAGTAACCATCTCTTGCGAAGCCGTTGGTATATTAATTTCTATACCTATCGGCTTGTCTTGCCAATGTTGTTGGTAATACATTTTATCTAAAGCAAACGATTTAACTAAAGTGGCAGATTCACCCGATTCCAACTCTAAGCCATATAGTTCATTCATCAAAACATAATCACTTAAAATAGGATCTTCATCAATATATAGTGTGGCAATACCATCCACTGGGAGTAACGTCTCTGCTGAGTGGTTTGTTACTTCATATTCAACAGTTACTATCACTTGACCATTTGGAAAGTTTTTAAAGGACTCTTCATGGGCAGGAAATGGCTCAAAATCAGCTATTTCAGCTCGCATCAACGTCACTTCCACTGCATCGTCAGAAGTTTTTATCGCCTCATCCAATTGAGCTTGCGCAAGAAGTTCTTTATCTCCCCACCATTCACTTGTCAAGCGATCAGGAATAAAAGCTTGAAGTTCTTTTAACTCGGCTTCATTTTTCTCATCGACCGGTAAAAAGAGATTTTGCGAGCGACCTAAAGCATTTTCACGCTCACCACCTAAAGCGTCTGCATCTAATACGGGTGGTTCAATCGTTAAATAAAAATGCCCTTGAGACTCAATCTCTTCTAAACTTTTCTTGCCTAAGCCGTATACTAAATACCCTGAAACCGTTTCTCCTGCTTCTACTTTTCCTTGATTTTCAAGTAAAATATCTCGTAAGTTACCATGAAGTAAAGGATAAGCATTGGAAGAAGGGGTGGCAAATGACTCCCCACCTACATAGGATTGAGTGAGTTCATCTACTGTTAAATAAAAGGCTTCCGATGTTGTGTTTTCCACTGTTACATGGGCTAAAATTAACCCGGAGGGTTGGTTAGCATAATTAAAGTCGCGTTCTAAAGTTTCATCTGCCTCAGCAACTTCAAACAACGTTAACTCATCTACAATAATTTGATAGCCTGGTTGAATTTGTTTAAAGGGTTCATTCGTTTGATAAATCATATCCCCAAGTGTTAAGTAATCAAAGCTTTCATAAGCTGCTTTAATTTCATCCAAAGTTGCTGGCATCGTAATATCGACTTCTTGTTCAACTTCCACAATTTCCGGCTCATTCGATTCCTTTTTCTGATCTAAAAAAGCTTCGTATTGTGAACAGCCTGCTAATAAAAAAGTACTAACTCCTAGTAAATAGATTGTTTTCTTTTTCAATGTGTCCCTCCTTAAGAATGATCTTCAATAACGATAGGTAAATTCTCTTTATAAAATTCCGGTGGAGTCATTGGTGTTTCTTCGTCTTCATATAAATCTGATTGAATACGATACCATCTAAAGAGTTCATCAAATAATACTTTCAAGACGGCATATCCTGGAACAGCTAAAATAACTCCTGCTAAGCCGAACATTTTCCCCCCAGCAAGTAATACAAGTAGTATCGTCACTGGATGGATCTCCATGGAGCTTCCTAATACTTGGGGTGAAATAATTCGACCTTCAATGGTTTGTTCTAACATTAAGACAATGATTACTTTGACAAACATTAATGGAGATGTAATGAGTCCGATAATTAAAGCCGGAATGGCTGCTAACATTGAACCAATAATAGGGATCACGTTTAAAAAGCCAGCTAAAATACCGATCGTAATCCCATAGTCTAGCCCGATTAGGCTAAAGCCAATCATAAACATAATCGCCACGCAAATAGCGACAATAATTTGCCCGCGAACATATTGAGCAATTTGTTGGTTGGTTCGCACCATAATACGACGGATCGGTTTGCGGTAAATCGATGGAATCGCATGTAAAATACCTTGCGGAATTTTATAGTCTTCTAACAATAAATAATATAACAAGACAGGAATAACAACGATTCCTGTTGTCACTTGGGTCACTGTTCCCACTAAACTCCCCAAACTATTAAATGCGTTTCCGTTTGCACCTGTCAGTCGACTTAAATCAATTTGCGAAATAATTGGGTTAAGCAAATTATTTAACGGTCGTAAAGTTGGATGAGAAATAACGCGATTAAATAATTCACTAATCGCATCAACATAACGTGGCCAGTTATAAGCTAAAGCCGTCGTTTGCGTTTTAATAATTGGAAACAGACTACTTGCTCCCCAAATAATTAACAGTAAAGCAATGACAAAAATTAAAGCAATTGCTGTACTTTTCTTTAGTCCACGACGTACTAACTTGTTGACTAAAGGAGAAAACAAATAATACAGTGTCCCTGTACCCACTAAAGGTAAGCCAACAATACTAAAAAAATCTTTGACAGGACTAAACAAATAAGCAATTCGTGTAAAGACCATAATATTGATCATTACTAATAAAATAATAAGTAGCGTGGTCACCCAACGGTTATTTAAAAAGTTTTGATTAAACCATGATTGTTGCCGGTGAGGATGACCTTGATTTGGTCGAAACATTCCCTCTCCTCCTTTTATACTGCCCTTTATTTTACCATATTGGGACAGGTTTCTATACGTTGACTAGAGAAAATAATAATACATTATTAAAAAAATAGGGAATAAAATCATATGCCAACGACGTCTAAGAACGACAAAGGCAACCCACTCCCTAAAAAGCATTGAACACCATAATTTTTTGGGACTTTTAGCATATAAACCCACCCCATTTAGTTTTAATTGTCTAGCATAATATAAAGCCCGAGGAAGATGATAGTTGCTGGAGACAATGTAAAGAGGTGTTTTATCATCTAAAGATAGTAATTCCTTTGTGTTTTTTAAATTTTCATAAGTGGTGGTCGATGCATCTTCAACTTGAATTTGATCGGTAGGTATACCATGAGCTAAGGCGTAATGTTTCATCGCCACACCTTCAGGAAGATCCTCGTCGCTTCCTTGCCCACCCGACATCGTTATTAACTGATCTTTTTGATGATAGTGAATAGCTCCTTGTACTCTTAATTTTAACGTAGGTGATAACTCCGTGCGATTAAATAAGCCACATCCTAACACTACCATCGGATCAGCCGTTACCTTTTCTTGCCAGCTTTTAAATTGATAATAAAAATAAGTACTTAATAAATGAAGGTAATCCAAAACAATATACAAGACAACAAACTGGTAGAGTTTCATTAGCCAATTAAAAATGAGCCCATACTTATTGAACATTAACGCCGTCCAATAAACTAATGGAAAAATAGTACCGACACTTGCAACCGTAACAAAAAATAAGTTAAACGCGGTTAATCCTTGGGTTTTAATGCGCTTTACTCCTACCATTAAAAAACCAATGATTAACGGTAAACTCACAACTAGAGCACCAATGAGTAAAGCCGGAGAAAACGGATAATTAATTAACGTCAGTATCGTCATAATAAGTACAACGTTTCCCGGCCAAACAGAATAAGTAGAGGTTAACTTATTTAATAAAAAATAAATCCCAGTCATTATCCACCCTATACCAATGATCATTTTTTGACTCCTTCACATCACTTTTCTTATAATAACTTTCTATTAAATAGATCTGGTCATATTCCAATGCGCATTTTAGTCCTTATTGGTCTTATAGTAATCGATTTTATTTTTTATAGCAATTTTAAAATAGAAAAGACCTAAAGATACATTGATCTCTAGGTCTTTATTTGGATAGACAATACTTTTAGTTCAAAGCTTTAATCTTCTCTTTTACGACGATAGCCTAAGAGGCCGAGTCCAGTGAGGACAGATAAAATACCTGTACTAAAGAGTGTATGGTTATCCATTTCACCTGTTTCTGGTAGAACAGAAGACTTGTCGCCAGATTCTGTACCTTGTGAACCTCCATCACTTGGTGTACTTGGTTGTTCTGGTTCATTAGGTTCTTCCGGAGTCTCTGGAACTTCCGGTTCTGGAGTTTCTGGTTTCTCTGGAACTTCTGGTTCAGGGGTTTCTGGTTTTTCAGGAACCTCTGGCTCAGGGGTTTCCGGTTTTTCTGGAACCTCTGGTTCTGGGGTTTCTGGTTTTTCTGGAACTTCTGGTTCTGGAGTTTCCGGCGTCTCTGGAACTTCTGGTTCAGGAGTTTCAGGTGTCTCTGGAACTTCTGGCTCAGGGGTTTCTGGTTT
>NZ_FNEL01000095.1 GCF_900100125.1 Dolosicoccus paucivorans
GCTACTAACAGTATAGCAGAGGGTTATCTTTTTTGCTTTTAGCTTACCAACAGTTATTTTACACTAAGTTAAAGTGTTACGCATTAGTGATCAGGAATTGAGAAGTCAGTTGCTAGAAGTACCAACTTTTACTTGGCGAAATAATCCTAATTTTTTAGATCAACTAACGACCTATATTCAATCAAACAACGCCTGGTTCAAAGTGAAGTACAATGAATATGTGGCTCTTTTATATTTAAAGGATGCTAAAAAATTAGAGATGCAGTTTAACTTAGAAGATTCCGAAGAAGATGATGGTTTATTTTACGTCGAACTATTTTCAAACCGTGAGCAAAAAGATCGTAAAGTATTGCCTGAAGAATTTCAAAAGATCTTCAGAAAGTTTTATTTAAGAAGAATTATTAATACTCGAGGAGCTAATCAGCAACAAGTTTATATGACTTCTTTAGGCACTGACCTTTTAAACTTCATGGAAGGAATCTACCCCCAATGGGCCAACGATCAATACTATTTAGATTTTCAATCTTTTGAATTACCGAATCCAGATGCTACTCCAATTACAGTTGCTCTAAGAGATAAACAAAAATTGAATAGAAAAAAATCAATCATTACAAAGTCAGACTTAAAACATCAAGGAGTGCACGTTTTAAAAGAAAGTTGTACTTAATTGTTGATGTTGGGCACGTCACTTAAAGAACAATTACCTTCAAGTGGTCGTTTGACCCTGCGAGAAGAAACTTTATTGTTTGAAGATAGTGTAAGTTTAAAGAAAAGCACGTCAACAGAACTACCCAGGCAAAATGAAATATCACAAACTATTCAATCAGATACTTTGAAAGATCAATTGTTAGACGAAGTCATACGTCCATGGACGGATTACTAGATGAAAACACTTTAACGGCTTTAAAATCTTTAAAAGAAGAGGTGGAGGATGTTTAAACGCCCATTAGGGTGTTTTTATTTTGCGCTAAATAAGAGAGAATTTGGTATAATCTAGAAGAAATGAGGTGAGTTGATATGATGCATCTAAAACTCTATTTAAATAACAACCGTAACATCTTAAATATTATAAAATTTTCGTTGATTTCCGTCTTCCTTCTTATTTTCTCCTTTTTAATCGATCGTAGTCGACTAATTGGTGATGAATGGTTGGCACCTTTAATGCTGACTAAAGAAATTTCAACGACTTTTCTTTCAAGCTTAGCTGGTGTATTTTTAACAGTCACAACCTTTTCATTTACTACTATTTTAACAGTGCTTAATCAATATGCGTCTGAATATACGCCTCGTGTAGAACAAGATTTTGTCGATCAGCCGTCCGTTTTAAGTTTATTTGGCATTTTTATTGGTGGATTTTTTTATAGTATTTTTTCTTTATTATTGATTCAAAATGCACCGGAGAATGCAAAAGTTATTTCGGGAACAATCGGCATTTTATATGCTATGGCTTCAATGATTTATTTTATGCTTTTTGTTAAAACAGTTCTTAAATCTGTAAAAACTTCTGGTGGATTATATAATCAACTTAGCCGCCCGTTTGTGAATAAAAAACGCCATGTGGATTTCATGTTATCATTGTAGTTAGCAGACCCAATGAAA
>NZ_FNEL01000058.1 GCF_900100125.1 Dolosicoccus paucivorans
ATGACTGTGAGGACGGCGACTTTTGTTACGTAAGCTATCCCACGTCTTATCGTAACGCTTGCGCCAACGTTGGACGTTTTGACGGCTTGTGCCATAACGACGGGCTGCTTTGGCGTTATTATCATATTTTTCCGCATACTCAACAACTTTTTGCCTATATCGCATTTCTTCTGTTATAATTGACTTCATGGGGAGCTTCCTTTCACACTATTGTTTTTTATTCGTTAAATATAGTGTACCAGAAGCTCCTCTTTTTTTATGTTTTCGTGTCACATATGTATGATACCCTTACAGTACCACAAGCAGATTTACCGCTAAAAGAACAAGAAAAAGAATCTCAAGAGGTGACAACAGCCAAACCAACTAAAGGACAAGAAAAAGAAACATCCCCTGTCATAACAAGTAAAGTAGCTAAGCAACCAAAAGCATCAGCTACCACAAAGGATAAAAAAGAGTCTCAAGAAGTAGCACAAGCCAATACATTACCTAATACAGGCGATAAAGAAGTGACATTATTTGGCTTAATTACTTTCTTATCAGGTCTAGGATTAACCTTTACACGCCGTCGTCGCGAAAATTAGTCATAACTTAAAAACTAATTCATTATTTTACTCATTGGAACTTAAAAACCTTTTAAAAAGGTCTTAAGTTCCTTTTTGGTTTGTAATATGGTATATTCGGTATGTATATCATCTGTTCCCTTATTCACTAACGGAGGTTATTTATGAAATCTTTACTGAAGAAAACGCTACTTTTATCTGCCGCTCTGTCTTTGAGTGGTGTTGTCACTCCCTTAACTCTAGCTGAAGAAGGGGTCGCTCAAACAGACGTAGTTGTCTTAGAACATTTACCTGAAGACATTGAACTCCCTTCAACTTATGAAGAGTTTAGTGCTTATTTAGATCAATTGGATTTATCAGCTTATGAAGAAGACTCTGTTCATCCAATGATTTCTGCTTTTTTTAATCGCTTAAAAGAATTACCAACAAAACAAGATGGCTTTTATTCGGATCAAGAGTGGAACTATATTGAATTAATGAGTCACTCTTATATTTTTGAATCCATGATGCCTGGTCTACCTGAAGTGGAAAAAGAAGGTCTTGCCACCTTGCGCGAATTAATTTATGTTGCGAATGACTTAATGGCGCCTCTTCGTGCTGAATTTTACGCTCAATCGGCATCGGAATTGGCGGATAAAAGTTTAAACCAAGTATGGCAAGAACAAATGGAGCACTGGAACACATGGTCTATGCAACATTTAGAAGAAGCTCACGCGATTCAGTTAGTGGCTAACGCTAAAGGATTTGATCCTCATGTTTTCTACTATACTATTGAACCAGCCCCCGCTGGTTATGAAGGGTACGCCGATCCGATAGGTCATAAAATCTTTGGAGATATGAACTTAAGTTATCAAGTCAACCCAGCCACTCAAGAAGTATTTAACTTAGACTTTAAAGGGGACGCCACAGCCATTCCATCTTCTTTTAATTTCGAAAAAGAATACGGCGTAGCCGTTGAAAATCATTTCAGATCCATTCAAGAATAGTTGTATTAAGCTCAAAGGCAGTGAAAATTGCTTTTGGGCTTTTTTCGTCCGCCTTAAGTCTGATTGAAAATACGATAAAAGATTGATAAACTTTTCATAAATTACGAAAGAAAGATTGGAAGACCATAATGAATAAACGAATGAAGTTATTAACAGGAGTCATTACAGGAAGCACAGTGGTACTACTAGGAAGTGGGTATTTAGTTTACCGATCTGTTGCGGTTCCTCCAACGGAATATGTCCAAGCGGCCGATGGTGATGAGAATCATTACTATGAACTGTACACCGTTACGAAACAAGAACCGACCTCAATTGATGGGAAAGTGTCTTTAACGACGGATCAAGTGTACTATATTAACCCCGAACTTGGTGAGTTGAATCACTTGTTTGTGAAAGACGGTCAAAAAGTTAAAAAAGGCGAGACATTATTTAATTATCGCCAAGAGAAAGTAACACAAGAAATTGAAGACGCGCAACGTAACATGCGCCGGTTGATGCGAAACCGTCAAGAAGCGATTCAACAACTAGCAGATATGACAGGGAAGACTTATGATAATTATGGAAATGAATTAGTCGGTTATTGGGCTGCCAATGGCCAATATTACTATGAAGTTGCGGCAGACACTAAGACAACTAAAGAAAGTGGCTTTAAAGAAATTATTGGCCCAGGTGAAGGCAATTATATGCCGACAAATGAAGGGGAGGCTTCGATTCAAGAACTAAATGACCAAATTGAAGATTTACAAATTCAAGTGGAACGTTTAGAAAATCAAGATCAATTAAACGTTAAAGCTAAAGCTGATGGCGTCGTTAAAGTTGACCGTGACGGCGAAGATAATCCAAGTACTCCTTTAGTGCGCGTTGTAAGTAATAAAGTCTCTATTGTTGGCGAAGTAGGTGAGTACGACTTTTATGCTTTAAGGGAAGACATGCCCGTAAAGGTTCATGTTAATGCAGAAAACCGCGATATTGAGGGCCGATTAGTTTCCTTTGATGACGTGCCGAAAAGTCAAATGCCAACAGGCCAAGAAGATGCCTTAAATACGACTAAACAAGAAGGAACTGCCGGCAATAGTCGTTATGGTTTTACGGTTGCGATTGATGAGTTTATTCAGCCTGGCTACAGCGTTAAAGTTCAAATTGGCTTAGACGGGGTAATGGTTCCCCAAGACGCTCAAGTAACGGACGCTAAGGGAGATCCGATAGTTTTTGTCTACCGCGACGGAAAAGCGCATAAAGTCTCTTTAACAATGGATCAACAAGGGACATCTAAAGTGGCGGTGAACGGGATAAAAGAAGGCGATCAATTAATTTTAAACCCTTATAACTTAAAAGACGGACAAGACGTGACCATTATGGATCCTAACAGTGAGGAGTGAAATTATGTCAGCTAGTAAGACACTTACTCCTTTAATTGACATTAAAAATATCAATAAATATTATCAAATGGGTGAACAAGAGCTACACGTTTTAAAAGATGTTAATTTAACTATTTACTCGGGTGAATTCGTCTCGATTATGGGGCCTTCAGGGTCAGGAAAATCCACTTTAATTAATGTGTTAGGCTTTTTAGATTATCGGTACGATGGGGATTATATTTACCAAGGAAAACCTATTGAAGAAGCGAATGACTCAAAAATTTCTTGGTTAAGAAATCATCAAGTAGGGTTTGTCTTTCAAGACTTTAATTTAATTGATAGTATGACTGTTTACGAAAACGTCCAACTTCCTTTACTTTATGCAGGACTGACGAGTCGTCAAAGTAAAGATAAAGTAATGAACGCGTTAGAAAGTGTCGGCTTAAAAGATAAAGCAAAACACCGTCCTTCCGAATTATCAGGGGGTCAAAAGCAACGGGTCGCTATTGCGAGAGCTTTAATTAATGAACCGAGCTTTATTATTGCCGATGAACCAACCGGGGCGTTAGATACTAAAACAGCACGTTTAATTATGGATATTTTAAAAGAGCGAAATGAAAAAGATCGCGTCACGATTGTTATGGTTACCCACGATCCAACCCTTCAAAGGTATGCTGACCGGCATATTACGATCGTTGACGGCGTGGTTAGTCAAGTAAATTCCGCTCAAGCGGACCAGATGACACAAGAATTTAATCGTTTGACAGCTCAAAGTAGTTTAAAAGAAAGTGGGGAAGATGAATGAAATTAAGTGAAATCATTAAATCTTCCTTTGCGACCTTACGTCTTAATGGGCGACGGACTTTTTTGACGATGATTGGTATTATTATCGGTATCGCAGCGGTGATTACCATTTTAAGCTTAGGAAATGGGAGCCGTCAATCAACGATTGATGCGCTAACAAAAGACGATAAAGGACGATTAAGTCAAGATTTCTACTATACGCCAAGTCCTTTTGAAGAAAAGAATAAGACCCATATCCATCGAGATAATCCTTACAGTCAAGATAAACTCCAAGCCATTGAAGAAATGGAGGGGGTCGATGAGGTGATGGTGGATACTCAGTACGCGGTTGAAACGTTTTATCCTGAAGTCACGTTGACGAATCAAAAGCGTTACGATGAGATTGCCTTTGTAGAACAAACGGATTTAGAGATGGTAGTGGGGCGTAATTTAACGATGAGCGATAATGAATCCGGCTTACGTTATATTGTGATCAGTGAAGAAGTAGCTAGGGATTTATTTGGTAGCCCAGAACTGGCTTATCAACAAGGGATTGAATTGGATCATCGTTCTTATACTGTCGTAGGTGTTTTTAAAGAAAGTGATAGTCAGTTAGAAATTAGCTTTGGAATTCCTGATAAAATGCCTACCTTTGAAGTCGGGTATATTCCTTATGAAACTTATTTACGTTACTACGATTTACCAGAAGATACAAACTATTTAAAGGTCTTCTTTAAAGATAACGTCGATATGAAAGGTATTTCCCAACAAATTCAAGGGTATTTAAATGACCACGCACCTGAAGGGGGCACTTATAATTACTTTGACATTAGTGAGATGATGCAAGAAATTAATAGTGCACTTAATCAAATTACTGTCTTTATTAGTAGTGTCGCAGCGATTTCTTTATTTATCGCTGGGGTTGGGGTTATGAATATGATGTATATTTCTGTTGCGGAACGGACGAAGGAAATCGGTATTCGCCGCTCCTTAGGAGCGACTAAGCGAGCGATTCAAACTCAGTTTTTACTTGAAGGAATTGCGATTACTACTTTAGGTGGAGTGATTGGTTACTTTTCAGGGATCGCTTTAGCCTTTTTCATCGCCCAATTTTTACCGTTTTCAGCGATTTTAGATGTCAAAACAGCCCTTGGAACAGTCCTTGTTTCCGTTACGATCGGGATTGTTTTCTCTGTTTTCCCAGCACGGACGGCAGCTAAGAAGAATGTGGTCGAAATTTTACGTTAAGAAAAACTCTCTTTTGCATTTTTTAAAGCAAGAGAGAGTTTTTGTGTTTATTAACTTAAATCCCAAAGCATTAACCCAGTAAAGTCGTCATATTGACGTTCAACAGTTGTATCTAAAATGCGAATAATGATTTCGCAAGTTAAACGAGTGTAAGCTTCGACTAAATGACCACCGTAGACGTTTCCTTTAGGGTCTGACAAAGTGATGTGGAAATGACCATGATGTTTGCCGTTATTTTGGCTAATATTTCCTTGCATTGATGTCATTTCTAAACACTCTTTATATTCAATAGTGTGGTATTCTTTTGAATCGGGGTCGTAACAGCCTACCGTAATGCGTTCGATGGCTCCGATCCCTGATACTTGAGCGGTTTTAATATTATAATGTTCAGCCACTTGTTGGATTGATTCGTGAATTTCATCGCCTACGTCTAAACGAACCAATACAGTGTTGTCGACTAATTTATGTTCCATAAATGATCATCCTTTCTATCTCTAGTTTATCAGTCCTTACTATGTTGTTCTAATGTTTACCTTTTCCTATAATTTCTAATGTTTATTTTAAGTGAAATTAATTACAATTATATTACAGATGTGTTACAATAAAGATAGTAAAGGAAGACATTTATTTAAGGAGGGGTCCAAATGTTACGTCGAAAAGAAATGGTTCTAAAAGCGAGCGCCGTCTTGTCTGCAGTTGCTGCAGGATTGGCCCTCCAACCATTTGCACAAGCAAAAGAGATTTATGAAGTCAAACCTGGAGATAATTTTTACCGTATTGCGGTGGAACATAATATTACGCTAGACGAATTGTTAGAAGCTAATCAAATGGATGGAAGCACACTCTTAGTAGGAACTAATTTAGTGATTCCGGAAACAAACGAACCCGAAGTAGCGCCTGAAGTAGAACAACCTGCGCCTCAAGAAGTTGAAGAAACTGTTCAACCTCAAGAAGAGAATGGATTCAAAACGAACGCTGAAGCGGTTGAATATGCTAAAAGCCATTTCGATTGGCACCAACACCGGGAATGGCGAGTAGAATATGAAGACGGTCACTTTGTCGTCCATTTTGATCCGCGAATTAATAAACCAGAACCACAACCAGAAACTAACGAGCAACCTGAGGCAAAAGCTGATCATTACACAGTTCAAAAAGGTGACTCATACTACAAAATTGCCATTCAACATGGTTTGACTGTGGATGCATTGAAAAAAGCCAACAACGCCACATCAAACTTTTTACAAATTGGCGACCAACTGGTTATTCCTGGAATTGAAAAGCCAGCACCTAAACCTGAGAATAAACCAACTGACACAAATGGTTTCAGAACACTAGACGCAGCGGTGAAATACGCGAAAGACAACTTTGATCCCGCTAAACACGATGAATGGTATGTGGATTGGAAAAACGGCCACTATGAAGTGCGTTATGATATGAAGAAAGTGGTTAAACCAGTAGAAAAACCAAAACCAGCACCAGAAACAGGTCATTACACTGTTAAAAAAGGCGACTCATACTACAAAATCGCCACTCAACATGGTTTAACTGTGGATGCATTGAAAAAAGCCAATAACGCCACATCAAACTTTTTACAAATTGGCGACCAGCTCGTTATTCCTGGAGTGGAAAAACCAGCACCTAAACCAGAAAATAAACCAACTGACACAAATGGTTTTAGAACTTTAAATGCAGCAGTTAAATACGCGAAAGATCACTTTGATCCCGCTAAACACGACGAATGGTATGTGGATTGGAAAAATGGCCACTACGAAGTGCGTTATGATTTTAGATAACCCCTCAAGACTTGCTTACATATAGTAGGTGAGTCTTTTTTTTATATCACAAAGTCAGTGTTTTTGATATGTAAACTCTGTTGTGTCAGTGTTTTTACTTATAATAAAAATCACAAATAATAATAAAAAAGGTCAGAAAAATGAAAAAAATGTAAAGAAATTAATAGTATATTTTAATTATTTAATGTATAAAAGTTGCTATAATTTAGTGTGGTCAAAAGTTGTTATCTCAACAGTAGGAGGTAGAGATATGAAGAAGATAAAGTTAATTAAACCATTATTTCTAACAAGTGCCATTCTTTCAGGAGTGGTTGCAGCAAACGCATTTTACGCACCTGTAACCCACGCTGAAGGAGTAGTTCAAAGTGAAATGGCACCCATGGCTGAAAATAATGCGTTAGCTGACGCAAGACAAGCCGCTGAACAAGCAAAACAAGAACTGGAAGCAGCTGTTGTGGCACAAAAAGCAGCCCAAGCAGAAGTAGATGCTGAAAAAGCAAAATTAGATGCTGGCCATACAAACGTTAACACTGCTCAAACAGAAGTAGAAAATAAATTAGATGCTCAAGTTAAAGACTTAGGTGACCAACAAGTCAAACTAGAAGAACAAAAAGAGCAAGCAGTTAAAGAACAAGTCAACGCAACAAACGAATTAAATGCAAAAAAAGAAGCATTAGCTGAAGTAGAAAAAGGTGCCCAATCCGACGAATTGAAAGCGCATCAAGATAAAGTAGACGGACTTAAAGAAGAAAAGCACCTTTAGATACAGAAGTTGAAGAGGCTAAAAAAGCTCAAGAAGAAGCACAACAAGCTGAAGAAGCTAAAACCGAAGAAGCAACTAAAGCTGAAGAAGTGGCTAAAGAAGCTGAAACTAAAAAAGAAACCGCTCAAACAGAATTAGATGCCGCTAACAAAGAGCTTGAAGATGCGAAAAATGCTGCGCAAACCGATGACGCAGAAGCTCAAAAGAAAATTGCTGAAAAACAAGAAGCTTTAGATGACGCTAAAAATGATTTAGTAGGTAACGAACAAAACATTGAAGCTAATAAAGCAAATGTTGCTGAGCAAACTAATAAAAAGAATGGCTTTGAAGCTGAATTAGAAGAAACTAAAAAAGAAATTGCTCAACTTGAAGAAACAGCTAAACAAGCTGAAGATCAAAAAGCTGAGTTAGAAACTCAAAAAGCTGAATTAGAACAGAAAAAACTGAAATTGAAGAACAACTTGCAGCTGCGAAGGAAGAATACGATAAATTATCTGGAGATCAAATCAAAGCTGAGGCTACAAGAGATCAATTAAAAGATCAAGTTCAAGAACTGACAGAAGCTGTTTCTGGACTAGAACAGAAAAAACTGAAACTGAAACAGAATTAGCTCAAGCGGAGCAAAAAGCTCAAGAAGCTCAAGCAAAGCTAACTGAGGCTGAAGAAAAATTAAGTGAGTATGATCCCAAAAGTGAAGAAAGTGCTGGCACTACGGAGGAAGAATTACAAAAATTAGCCGATCAAGCTCAGATGTTATTAGAAAATGCGAAAGCAGAACTTGAAGCAGCTAAAGATGAAGCGACTAAAGCAGCCGAAGATTTAAACACTAAAAAGTCAGAGTTAGAAGCAGCACAACAATCTCTACCAGAAGCTGAGAAGGCAGCAGAAGAAGCGGCTACTGTAGCCAAAGAAGCAAAAGATAAAGCTGATGAGGTAGAAAAACAAAAATCTGATAATCTCCAACAAACTAAAGAAGTAGATACCAAACTTGCTGAAGAAACTAAAAAAGCAGACGAAGCTAATGAAAAATTAGGTGCAGCAAAAACTGCCGCTCAAGTTGTAGAAGCTAAAATTACTGATGCTGAAACAAAAGTAGAAGAAGCACAAAAAGCATTAGCAGAAGAAGAAGCAAAAACTGACGCTCTAAAACAAGCAGTTGAAGAAGCTCAAAAAGCATTAGATGAAGCTCAAGCAGAGCAAAACCAACCAAATGCTGATATTGCAGCTAAAGAAGCAGCTGTTCAACAAAAACAAGATGCTTTAAATAAAGCAACTGAAGAAGCAACAAAAGCTGAAGAAGCTAAAGCCGTTGCTGCAAAAGAATTAGAAGACGCTAAAAATGCTAAAGAACAAGCAGAACAAAAAGTTCAAGAAGCTCAAACAGCTGCAGATGCTAAACAAGTTGAATTAGATAAAGCTCAAGAAGAATTAAAAGCAGCTCAAGAAAATCAAGATGCGGCTCAAAAAGAAGCGTTAGAAGCAGCACAAAAAGCGGTTGAAGAAGCTCAAAAAGCAGTCGACGCAGCAAACGATAAAGTTAATGAATTGGATCAAGAAATTGCTAACCTTCAAACAGCAGCTGATTTATTAAATAAAGAAAGCGAAGCTTTAAGAAACGCTGACTTAGGTACATTAAAACAAGAAGTTGAAAAGCAAGAAGCTGGTCAACCAAGCATTTTAGATAATCGCCCAGCCTTAGCACAAGCTGTAAAAGCTTATGCTGATGCAGAAGTGAAAGTCGAAGAAGCTAAAAAAGCGTTAGAAGATGCAACTAAAAAAGTAGCAGAAAAAGAACAAGAAGCTCAAAAGCTAGAAGATGAAGTTAAGAAATTAGAAGAAGAGCAACAAAAACCAGCACCAGAAGAGGATCCAAACAAAGAGCCTGAGAAACAACCAGAGAATCAACCGCAAGAACCTCAACCAAACCCAGAAGGTGAAGAAAAACCGGCTCCAGAAGAGGATCCAAACAAAGAGCCTGAGAAACAACCAGAGGAACAACCACAAGAACCTCAACCAAATCCAGAAGGTGAAGACAAACCAGCACCAGAAGAGGATCCAAACAAAGAGCCTGAAAAACAACCAGAGGAACAGCCGCAAGAACCTCAACCAAACCCAGAAGGTGAAGGAGAAAAACCAGCACCAGAAGAAGATCTGAATAAAGAGCCTGAGAAACAACCAGAGGTACAACCGCAAGAACCACAACCAAACCCAGAAGGTGAAAAGCCAGGCGAGCAAGCTCCTGAAGTTAAACCAGAAGGCGACAAACCAGAAGAAAAATAAACATTCGTTGCTACTTACGAAGTTCGCGACGAAAAAGGTAAAGTGGTTAAAGTACTTCAAACTGAACCTTGGGAAGATTGGGCAGCAATAGAACAAGCTTCTGTTGTGGTGGCTAACGAATTTGGTAAAGCCTTAGGCTTTGGTGAATTTAAGTTTAACGTCGAAGCAACTGATAAAGGACTAACTTACTACTTCGTCCAAAAAGCAGTTAAACCAGAAGTAAAACCAGATAACAATGCCAAACCAGAAATGAAACCTGAAGATAAGAAAACTTATAAAGTAACTTATGAAGTTCGTGATGAAAAAGGCAACGTTATTAAAGTACTTCAAACTGAAACTTGGGAAGACTGGGCAGCAATGGAACAAGCTTCTGTTGTGGTAGCTAATGAATTTGGTAAAGCATTAGGCTTTGGCGAATTTAAGTTTAACGTTGAAGCAACTGATAAAGGATTAACTTACTACTTTATCCAAAAAGCAGTAAAACCAGAGGTTAAACCAGAGCAAAAACCTGAAACAAAACCAGAGGTTAAGCCTGAAGCTAAACCAGAACAAAAACCAGAAGTTAAACCTGAGGCTAAGCCTGAACAAAAACCTGAAGCAAAACCAGAAGTTAAACCGGAAGAAAAACCAGAAGTTAAACCGGAAGAAAAACCAGAAGGCGAAACAAAACCAGAAATGAAGCCAGAAAAAGAGCATAAAGAAGAATCAGCAGCTGAAAAAGCTGAAGCTTCTAAAGCAATTTCAAGTGAAGACAAGTTACCAGAAACAGGTGACTACAGTCTATTTGGTGCAGCAGCATTATCACTTCTTACAGGTTTAGGTTTAGTTAACCCACGTAGAAGAAAATAATAATTGAGAATCATTTTTCAGCCCCTTGAGCTTTTAAAGCTTA
>NZ_FNEL01000017.1 GCF_900100125.1 Dolosicoccus paucivorans
CAAGTTAATTCTAACTTTGTTTGAATATCTTGAATGAGCTCGGGCGTATGTTTAGGACGACGACCTTTGAGAGATTGATGCTCAGAAGCGTTATCTTGAGCCAATTGAGCATCGTAACAGGTTGACTTAACACGCTTGAGTTCTCGATAAATCATCGAACGGTGACGCCCGATGGCTTCAGCAATTTGACTCGCTGTATAGCCTTCATGATAAAGTAT
This sequence comes from Dolosicoccus paucivorans, assembly GCF_900100125.1. Lineage (GTDB taxonomy): Bacteria > Bacillota > Bacilli > Lactobacillales > Aerococcaceae > Dolosicoccus > Dolosicoccus paucivorans. The sequence goes on from NZ_FNEL01000017.1 coordinate 219, forward strand.
TTCTATTTTTGAACGGTCTTCTATGGTAAGATGTTTGTAGCTCATAACAGGTCCTCCGTGTGTGTGGTTACTAACATTTTACACGAACCTGTTATGGGTTTTCTTGTTTGTCGCAATAATTATTGCAATTCATCATACATAAAAAAACACAACCACCTTCGAGTGATTGTGTTCGTGAGTCGTTTATTTTGTAATAACTGTTGCTGAACCGCCTTTGAAGAAATCTTCAATATTTTCTAGCGATGTAATAACAGCTCTTGCATCTGCATTTGTACTGTTTTCTACGAAAGAAACAGCTGCTTCTACTTTTGGAAGCATTGAACCTGGATCGAATTGATCTTCATCGATCCAAGCTTTCATGCGGTCAATTGAAACTTCTTCTACTTTTTCTTGGTCTGGGGTGTTGTAGTTAACATAAACGTTATCTACACCTGTTAAGATTAATAAGTAGTCTGCTTCAACTAATTCAGCTAATTTAGCAGAAGTCCAGTCTTTATCAATTACTGCTTCTAAGCCAATATAGCCCTGAGGTGTATCTTTAACTGGAATACCACCGCCACCACCTGAAATAGTGATGATATCATTTTCGATCATTGCATTGATCGCTGGATACTCCACAATGCTTTGTGGCATTGGTGAAGGAACAACTTTACGGTATCCACGACCTGAGTCTTCAACAAACTTGTCGCCTGTTTTAGCTTCTTCTTCTTTAGCTTCTTCTTCGCTTAAGAATGGTCCAACAGGTTTCGTTGGGCTAGCAAAGGCTTCGTCATTTTCATCTACAACTACTTGCGTAATAACAGAAGCAACTTGCTTTTCGATACCTTCTTGAACTAACGCTTCGTTCATCATGTTTTGTAACCAGTAACCGATGGATCCTTGTGTCATCGCTACAGCTGTATCTAAAGGCATCGCTGGGTTCTTCTCAGAATCCGCTGCGGCTTGTTGTAGTAATAAGTTACCTACTTGTGGGCCGTTTCCGTGAGTGATCACTAATTGATGACCTTGTTTAATAAGTTCCATCAATTTTTTACTTGTTTGGCGTAATGCCTCCATTTGACCTTGTGCTGATGGATCATCTGTTAAAATGGCGTTTCCACCTAATGCTACTACGATTCTTTGTGACATCGTATTCCTCCTTTATATGTTTTCCAAATACATTTGTACACCCAGCAATAAATCATTGCCTGACGTGCTACCATAATGTCTAATTTCTTCAATCGCTTGTTTCATCTTATACGTTTGATTTAAATCAACGGCGTGAAACAAATCAATCCACGTTTCATTTACATACCCTCTAGCTAATACATCATAATAAGCAAGACTAACATCCGTTGTCTGGCGACGAGTTAAAATCTCTTTTATCCTTTGGTTTACATGAGTTGGTCGTTTAGTCAGTTTCTCCATCATCATTAAACCTTGAATAAAATCGTCACCTGAAGGTGTCAGTCCTACTCCTGCTCCTACTAAAGAAACCAATGAATCTTCATTGTCAATTGCACCTTGACGCCACTGATTAAAAAGAGCTGTCAAAGACGGATTCAAAACAAAACCTGAATCGTTCCATAGTGGGAATTGACGAAGCTGTTCGAGTAATTGTTCTTGCTTGTGTACATTGAAATGTAGTTTAGGAAGAGCTAATGAATGAATTTCTTTATCTAGCCACTTTAATTGAATGACTGATTGATCTGTTCGAATCACCATTTTCTCTTCATCAAATCGCACTTCATCATCCACTGCCAAAAATGGCTGAATTCTATCAAACACTTTAGCATCAATTGCGATACCGTATGCTGAAAGAGGTTGCGTGGATTTACCAACAAATATCAGATGGTTTTCTTTTGTGATTAAATTAAATCCATTCGGAAAAACCGAATGGATCATCACATTAACGAAACCAATCTCCTCAGCAACATAGTCACTGAGGATAATATTGGTTTCTTTTGTTAGATTAGTCAACATCAATACCTAATGACTCTGCATAGGCAATTAATGCTTTTTCGAATGCTTGTACTGGAGCAGTTACTGTACCTGCACCAATTTGTCCAACACCTGGCTCTTTGTGAGCAATACCTGTGTTAATAATTGGCTCAATACCAGTGTCAACTACTTTACGGATATCAATACCTAGTAATGAGCCTTTGAAGTCCCATGTAGGAATTGTCCATGTTGAGTTGTGATCTAAACAGATACGTTCCATTTCGTCAGAAATACGTACCGCGTCTTCAAATCCACCTGCACCAATGAAGCGTGTAACTCCTGGAGCAGCAACCATTGCTAATCCACCAACACCGATTGTCTCAGTAATAGCTGAATCACCGATATCTGGGTTAGCCATTGACTCGTCATAACCAGTAAAGTATAGACCATTTGGTGTATTTACTGGCGCAGTGAACCAACGATCGCCGAATGCTGCGATACGGATACCGAAGTTTTCACCGTTACGTGCCATAGTTGTAACTACTGTACCTTCTTCAACTTTACGTGCATGGTCAACAATTGATTTACCTGCTGCCATCATAATGTTTAAGAAGAATTGATCAGTATCTGCTAAGAATTGCATTACATCTTGTTTGTCTTTTTCGTCGATATCTAAAGCTGCAATTGTTGGAGCAACTTCTTTCAAGAAGACTAATGATCCCGCAATGTTACGCTGGTGGAATTCGTCACCCATTGTAATCGCACGAGCAACCATAACGTCTAAGTTTAGACCGCCTTCGATAGAGCGTAATGCTTTACCTAAGACTGGACCTAAAACGTCACGTTGCCATTCTAAACGTTCGATAACGTCTGGACCGTTTGCACCAAAACGTAGTACCGCTCCGATACCTTCGTTCATAATACAGTAACCTGTTGTACCATCTACTTTGTTTTCAACAACGAATACTGGGAAGTTCTTAGTTGTAATACCACCCATTGGTCCTACTGCACCTACGTGATGACATGGAATGAACTTCACTTCGCCAGCTTCCATTTGACGGCGAGCGTCTGCATCATCTTTTGCCCAACCTTCGAAAATCATCGCACCAGCCGCTGCACCTTGCATTGGACCAGTCATGTTTTCATATTTAATTGGTGGACCAGCGTGAAGAATTACTTTGTCGTCTGTGTCTAATTCTGGAATCACAGTATGAGCTGGAACGTTATCCACTAAGAATGGTTGTGAATTACGGAATCCATCTAATACTTTTTCGTTTGATTCAGCAATTTGATCTTCATATTTTTCTAAAGCATTTAAAATACGGATTAAACGAGCGTTACCGCCAGCTCTTGGTTTCCAATTAAATTGGATTGCTTGACCACCGAATTTGTTAATTGGTTCAGTAAAGCCTTCTAATCCGATGTTGATAACTTGTGGGGGAGTTGATAATAATTCGATAACTTGTTCGCTTGCTTCAGGTAAGTCTAATGTCTCGCCCGTGTAGTCTTCGAATGTTTTGTCGACTGCTTTGAATTCATGTCCCATAAATTCTAAAGCTAAACGTATAGCACGTGCGTTCGTTTTCTCAACAATTGCACCTGCTTCTTCTAATTTAGCAATTTGGTCATTGATGTCTTGAGGATCGCGGTTTGTACCTACGACAGTTGAAATGACATGTAGGTCGCGTCCAGCTTCTTTAGCGTTATCTAGCGCTTCTTTAATATGAGGTGCTAGCGTTCCTGCCATATCTGGGTGAGAACCATAACCTAATACAACATCAAGTAAGATAACTCCTGTTGTTTCGTCAGATACTACTTCTTTTAATTTCTCAACGCGAATAGCTGGGTCGATCATTGGGTGAGGCTTACCTTGTGTAAACTCGTCTTCACCTAAGTCTAAGACTAAGAAACCGTTTGAATCTAAAATAGTTCCACCATCAGACTCAACTTCTAAGTCTAAAACGTCTGCAATCATCATCGCTGCTTCACCAGCTAACGTACCACCTGAGTATAGACCTTTAACTGTTTTACCTTCTGGTAAAGCTTTATCAGCATGGTGATCTAATGCTTCTAAGTAGTTTTCTTTAACTGATTCGTTACTTGCTAAATCAACTGCAATTTGTGCTGCTTCTTCTAATGTATAAGCAAATGCAACATTTCCTTCGTGGTGAGTTGGTTTTTCACCTAGGAAAATTGCAACAGCTGGTTTAGAAATTGATTGAAGTACTTTAACTACTTCGTCGCGTACTTCTTTTGCAGGTGGTTTAGAAACAACTAAAACAACATCTGTTGCTGGGTGGTTTTCTAGACCGATAATCGCATCAATCATTGTACGTGCGCCAACTTCTTCAGATAAGTCGCGTCCACCTGTACCGATTGCGTGAGATACACCGCCACCTAATTTTTCGATGTTTGTTGAAGTTTCTTGAATACCTGTACCAGAAGCACCTACAATACCAATGTTTCCTTGGTTAACAATGTTTGTGAAAGCTAAAGGAATACCAGATAAAGTACCTGTACCTGAGTCTGGCCCCATTAATAATAGACCTTTTTTATGAGCTTTTTGCTTTAAGCGAACTTCGTCTTCTAAGTCTACATTATCTGAGAATGAGAAAACGTGTAAGTCGTTATCTAATGCACGCTCAATCTCGTCTGCTGCATATTGACCAGGAATTGAAATTAAAGCTAATTCTGCATTAGGCATTGCTTCTAATGCTGCATCCCAGTGATCAACTCTTTGGACGCCGCCAGCTTCTTTTTTAGCAGATAAGTCGCTTAAGAAACGATCAACTTCTTCAACAACTGTATCAACAACAAACTCATCATCTGCATCGATAACAATTGCTAGGTCGTTAGGTCCCGCAGCTTCAAGCTCGTCGGTATATAAACCTGCTCCCTTGAAAATATCTTTGTTGGCATCTGTTGCCATCATAACTTGACCCGTCTTAACGCCTTCTAACTCGTTAACGGAGTTAGTTAATAACATTAAGTTAATAGAGTCTTGATAGTTATTTTTTTGAATTATTGTGTATAACATCGAATTCCTCCCTTTCTTATTTGATTATACTGGTTTTAGTGAACAAAACTAGTACTAGACCTCCCAAAAGAAAGCGCCTACTTTGTTGATTGTGTATAAAAAACAGATATATCTACTAATTTTTTAGTAAAATTGGGTTAGATACTTAATTATTTTTGAAAGGACGTGGTGTAATGAGTGAATTTACTCAAGAAACAATCGATTTGTTAACAATCGACAAATTGACCCTGCAAGCAACGATTTACCAAAATCCTACAGTTCAAAATAAAGCTACCCTTCTTTATTTTCATGGTGGTGGGTTCGTTTTTGGAGAACAAGATGATTTACCCGAAGAATATATCGAACAGCTGACCAAAGAAGGTTATCCGATCGTGGCTTTTGATTACCCTTTAGCCCCAGAAACAAGGGTGCCAGAAATTCATCACATAATTGATCAGCTATTAGAACGGTTCAAAAACAGCTCTGAGTTAACTGTTCCTCAAGATAAAGTTTATTTAATGGGGCGTTCAGCAGGAGCTTATATTGCGCTGTATCACGCGACTTATACGTCGTTAAACCTTCAAGGTGTCATTGCTTTTTATGGCTACTACAATTTAAACTTATTGGAGTTTACCCAACCAAGTGTAGACTACTTAAAATACCCAATCGTGAACAGTAAAATTATTAATAGCCTTATCAAACCACACCCGGTAGCTAACTTGCCTATTAGTCAACGTTTCCCTATTTACTTATACTTTAGACAAACCGGTCGTTGGATGAGTTAACTATTCCCTAACCCTAGCGATTTAGATCGTTATTCTATTAGCGAAGAGCAACTAGCTCAATTGCCTCCAACGTTTCTAGCCGCCGCTCGCAAGGATGCTGACGTTCCAGCAACTCAAACGAGAAACTTAGCTAAATTGATTCCTAATAATGAATTACACTTAATCAATTCAGATCAGCACGACTTCGACCGAACCCAACTAGCCACTCACGGTCGTAAAGTGTACGCCGCTTTAGTAGAATGGCTTAACAACAATCATAATGCACAATAAAACGCTTCAAGTTGATCCTTTGTAGCTATTGGCTTTCAACTTTAAATAAGGTTAAATAGTAGTATTAGAACTATTGTAAAGGAGATTTATATGGAATTAGATTTTATTGCAACGCTGCAAGACGTTGCGGTTTTATTCTCTCTAATCGTTATCGGCTTTATTGCTGGACGCGTGGGACTCATTACTGAAAAAGGTCAAAAAGATATTACTCAATTGACACTAAATATTACCATGCCCGCCACTATTTTTATGGCGATGCAACTACCGATGAACAAAGAACGTTTACACACTTCGTTTATTATTATTGGTTTAATGATTTTAATTTATGCTTTTATGTTCACATTCGGTGGTTTAGTTTCTAAACGTTTACCTCTTACGCCAGGACAAAAAGATATTTTCCAAACGGCGACACTGTTATCTAACACATCCTTTATGGGATACCCAATTGTAGGAAGTCTTTTAGGAGATGAAGCGTTATTCTACGCTGTTGTAGGTGCTGGATTTATTTTTGAAGTGGTTTCTTGGTCTGTTGGGGTTTACTTAACAGGACGTCATGGAACAGAGACAACAGAATTCAATTGGAAGAAAATTGTTTTCAGTCCCGGTGTTCTATCAATTTTAGTAGGACTTGTATTCTTTGCTTTCCAAATTCCTTTATCGTTTAATGTTGCAGGTCATGAAATTTATGCGATCGAAAAAGTTTTACGCACACTCGCTCCTGCCACTTCACCATTAGCGATGATTATTATTGGTCTTATTTTATCAAGAAGTAACATTCAAGAAGCTCTACAAAACAAAGTGTTGTATTTAGCTTCAGCAATTAAATTGCTTATTGTACCAACAATTGTTACTTTCGCACTTAAAGCCTTTGGATTTTCAGGCCCGACATTGGTCATTCCGGTTATTATGATCGCGATGCCAACTGCTTCTTATGTTGCGATGTTTAGTGCCAACGCTGGAAATGATTCGAAGTTTGCAAGCCAATTAGTCTTTATGTCTTCCTTACTTTCAATCATTACCATTCCACTGATTACTTTATTGTTTTAATTAATATACAAACTTTATGCCGTAGACTTACTTGAGTGTAAGTTTACGGTTATTTTTTTACACAAAAAAACCTAGCCGCTAAGGGCTAGGCTTCGTGAAAATTGTATTGTTTTATCCGTTTTTTGTCTTAAACGTGAATGAATTCTCCGATGAATTCTTCAGCAACACCGTCTTCTAAATCGTATACAACGTTACCACGAACGATTGTTGTTGCGATTTGTGCACCGTACTCACGATCTAAGTATGGTGAGATCTTGTTGCGGTACTCTAAGTCTTCAGCACGTAATGTGTGAGGTGAGTTTGGTTTGATTAATACAAAGTCAGCGTCTTTACCAATGCTGATTGATCCTTTGCTGTCTAAACCGAAGCGTCTTGCTGGGTTTGTTGCGATTAATTCAGCGAACTGAGTTAATGACATACCACGTTTTTGAACCGCTTCGTCAAAGAACATATCAACGTTACTTTGTAATCCTGAAATTCCACCCCATGCTTCGAACGCGTTTTCTTTATCTTTTAAGTCTGGCGTACATGGTGAGTGGTCTGATGTAATGAACTCTACATCTCCAGCGAATAGGTGATCCCAAATTGCTTCTTGTTGCTCTTTTTCACGGATCGGAGGTGAACATTTAGCAACAGGTCCTAATTCGTTTAATTCAGATAAATCAAAGTATAGGTAGTGAGTACATGTTTCTCCTGTAACGTTCACACCGCGTGCTTGAGCTGCTTTAACTTCTTCGATACCTTCTTTACATGCGATATGACAGATGTGTAATGGACAGCCTGTTTCTTCAGCTAAGAAGATTGCACGACGAATTGGCTCAACTTCTGTAAATGCTGGACGAGTTCCAACATAAGCTTCCATTGATTTTTCGTCATTTTCGTAAGCAATTTCACCTAAGCGGTCACAGATATCTGCGTTTTCACAGTGTAACGCTAAGATTTTACCTGTTTTAGCGATTTGTTTCATACCTTCGTATAATGAATAGTCATCTACGTTTTGGAAGTCGCCATCAATTGAACGGTCTCCACAAGTTGACATGAATGCTTTAAATGCTGCAACACCGTTGTCTGCTTGTTCTTGGATACCACCGTCTAAGTTATAAGGTGTTAAACCACCAAATGAGAAGACGTCTACTTTAAGTTTACCTTTACCTGCTTCTTCTTTAATTTTTAAAGTTTCAGCTGAAGTCGTTGCTGGTACTTGGTTTAAAGGCATTTCGATAAATGAAGTCACGCCACCTTTAGCAGATGCTGAAGTTCCTGTAACGTATCCTTCCCACTCATCGCGGTAACCTCCACCTGGTTCAGAAATATGAACGTGTGCGTCCACCATACCAGGGCTAACAACTAATCCTTTAGCGTCAATTACTTTCTCGCCGTCTAAGTTGTCGCCGATTGCAACGATTTTACCATCTTTAACCGCTACGTCTGTTTCGACTTCGCCGCCTTCAAGAATGACTAAACCGTTCTTAATCACTAAATCATGACTCATACTAAACTCCTCCTATGGTTATATTTTTCACAACAGATGTGCTTACGCACGATCTTGTTGTAATAATGTATAAACAACTAATGCAGTTGCAAATCCTACCATCCATGATAAATCTGATAAAACTGATAAAGCTGGAATAAACTGTCCAATAACCGAAACAAGTAGACCAACAATTGTTGCGATATACGCATTGCGGTTAAGACCACTGAAGTGGCTTGTTTCCGGATGTTTCGGATCAAAGTATAGGGCATCTAAATCAATTTGTTGATTTTTGATTAGATAGAAGTGGGCAATCATAACTCCCGCAACTGGTCCTAATAAAGCACCAATGAATGATAAGAACGTTAAGAAAGCTCCTTCTCCTTCTGCGAATTTCCAAGGCATAATAATGACACTGATGATTCCCGCAATCATTACACCACGTTTGTAGTCAACTTTATCTGGGAATAATGCACTTAATTGGTACCCCGCTGGAATAATATTACTTGTCGCGTTCGTAGAAATCGTTGATAAAACGAATACTGCGGTTGCGATGATAACAGCTGGGATCGTGTCCCAACTATTAATAATATCTAATACTTCTGTAAAGTTAGTGTTATAAATGATGTTTCCACCGGCAAAAATTGCTACGGCCATGAAACCAAAGAGCGCATGTCCAACGAAAAGTCCTGCGGCTTGTCCAATACCTGAGTCGCGTTCATTTTTCGCATTTTGTGTAAAGTCCGCTACACTTGCTCCTGGTGCAGCCCACACAGATAGAACGCCACTAATCATAATTAAGTAACCTAATAATGGGTTAACATGGGTCGCTGCTGGGTTTACGTAGTTAAAGATAGCACCTAAACCACCCGCACCGCGAATTGCCCAAATAGTCATTCCACCAAATACGATATAAATGATTGGTGTTAAAATCGCTGTAAACTTGTTTAACACTTCGCCACCGCTTAAACCAATGGCCATGTTCATTAACCAGAACACGATAAATGCAATCCAGCTTGCAACGCTCATCCCTAAGAATGTTGCTCCGCCACCAATATTTAAAAATCCTGGCGCAAGACTACCAATAATAATTAATAAAGCCTTTGAACCAAAGTACGTTTGTACCCCGAACCAAGCAATTGCTGCGACGACTCCACGTAAGAATCCAGGTAACTTAGCTCCTGCATCACCGTACGTAGAACGTAAATGCATCGCAAACGGAATACCGTATTTTGCACCAGCACGTCCGTTAGCCATCATTAAACCAGCAACTGCCAGTCCACTTAATGCAATAGCGACCATGGTGTTAAATGTTGATAACCCTAACAGCATGAATGCCGCAACCATCGCATAGTTCGGTACGTTATGAATACTTCCCATCCAAAGCGTGAAGTAGTTTGCTAATGTCATATTACGACGATTTTCTACTTTTGGTAGAATATCAATGTTTGTGTAACCACGTTCTTTGAATCGATTCACTTCTTCCATAGTTACCGCAATATTATTGTTATTATTTTCCAATGATTGACTCCTTTAAATCAATAGAATAATCTATCTTTATTTTAATAAGCTAAACGGCGAATTGCTTCAGCAAGCAATTCGACACCTTGTACAATATCTTTTGCTTCTGTATGCTCTTCTGGGTTATGACTAATTCCTTTAATTGACGGAACGAAAATCATCGCCGTTGGAATATATTGAGCAAAGATTTGTGAGTCATGTCCTGCACCTGAGTGCATTACAGTGTAGTTTAAATCAGCTTCTTTTGCCGCTTCTTCTAGTAACTCAACTAATACTTCGTCCATTTGTGTTGGCTCTTCAGTCATCCAGTTATTAATATCAATTTCAATTCCCATGTCGCTTGCAATGCATTTCATGTCTTCTTCCATTTCACTGGTGAAGTCATCTAGGGCTTTGGAATCGGTATGACGAACGTCAATTGTAAACATCGTTTCACCTGGTACAACGTTTACTGTGTTAGGTTTTGGCGAAACGTGCCCGAAGGTTAATACTAATGGATCGCCTTCAGCTTTTGCTTTATCAATTGAATTGACGACAATACGTGAGAAACACTCCACTGTGTCTTTACGGTAACCCATTAAGGTTGTCCCAGCATGGTTTGCTTCACCTTTTAAAGTAATGTCATAGCGTTTTTGACCAACGATTGCGTTAACAATACCAACTTCAATTCCTTGTTGCTCAAGAAAAATCCCTTGTTCAATATGTAACTCAAGGAAAGCGTCCATTTTGTTATACTTTAATTCGCCAGTTTCATTAAAACCAAACCCTGCTTCTTTCATTGCATCAACAAAGCTTACGCCTTCGTTATCAACAATGTCTTTCATTTCATCATTATTTTGTAAACCGAAGATGTTTTTTGATCCCCAGAATACGAATGGGAAACGTGATCCTTCTTCTTCTGCTAAAGCAATGACACGTAATGATTTTTTTGGTTGACCATATTTATCGATGAGTCCTTTTACAGCCATATATCCAGCCATAATTCCTAGTTGACCATCTAAACGACCACCGTCTGTTACTGTGTCGACGTGAGAACCTGTCGCAATAACTGAATCTGGCTCTTCACTTCCGCGTAGTGTCGCAATTAAGTTACCTACCGCATCAAATTCCGCTTCCATTCCTAGTTCTTCAAAACGTTCTTTTAAAGACTGTTGTGCGCGAACCCATGATGCATCGTAAAGTAAACGAGTTGTTCCTTTTTGGTCTTCTTTTTCAGTAAAGCCTGAAATCCAGTCCATCAATTCATCAATACGTTCTGGTGTAATGTTAATCACACTACCGCCTCCTTTTAATATTTGTATTTAAGAATACTACGTTTCACATCGATTTTAACGAATATGAAAAACGTCCTTCAATAGTTAAAGCGTTTACACAAACGCGCTTTAACAAGGAGCCAACTAGAATCATTTATTCTAACGGCTCCCATCTAACTTCTTTCTCTACTTAAAATATACCACTATGTAAGCGGATTAACAATGTTTTTTAGTCATTTTATAAAAATTGCGTGCACATTGAACAATTCACAAAACAATGTTATAGTTATCTTACAAAAAGAATTGGTCGTTTTAACTAAAATATATTTCATCTTATATACTCTATTAAAAAGAGGAGGAATAGCTATGACTACACTGCATGAATTATTAAATACTCCCCGTTTTTCTGACTTAGAACTATTAACTGAAGGAGTCGACACAACTCACCTCTCCCTTAAGAATGTTGAAATTACAGAAACTCCTGACGTTGCTCACTTCATTAGCGAAAACACATTGATTTTAACGACTGCCATGATCTTTAAAGATAAGCAAAATGATTTAATCGATTTTATTAATTCGCTCAAAGCCGCTAATGCTGTCGGACTAGGCATTAAAACAGGTCGCTTTTTAGAAAAAGTAGAAGAGCACGTCATCCGCCATGCTCAAAAGATTGATTTCCCGATCTTTAATATTCCTGATACTTACTCGCTAGGTGGATTACTTCAACAAATGACGAGCATTTTATGGAAATCTCAACATGAAGAGTTGCTGTTTGCATTAGACATTCAACGGAAGTTTTCTGACCTTTTAATTCAAGACGTTCACAATGAAGTCATCATTAATGAACTAAGTAAAATGGTCAAGTCGCCGATCATTTTAATTAATCCGTTTCATCGGGTGTTAAATGCCTCATCGCATTTTTCTCACCCAAATAATCCGCCGGAAGAATATGTGACTAAAGTCTTTCGCAGTAAAGCTTTACGCGAAAAAGAAGAAGGCTACTTTATGATTACTAATAGCCAAGGAGAAGATATTCCAGCTGCTTTAATTCCTGTATATGTTCATAAATATTTCCCTCATTATTTAATTGTGTTAAATCCTGAAAAAATCCCTTATCCTATTTCTAACTTTGCTTTAGATCAAGCAGCACTCATTCTTTCCTTTGTCCTATTCAAAAACGAAAAGGTCGCTGAATCAAAGATTATTATTGAGTCTGAACACTTTAAGGAATTAGTCGACAATCACTTAAGTAATACCGCCTCCAGTGACGAGTGGAATGAGTCAGGATATAAATATGGCTTTAAAGAATCGAACTATTACCGCATGGTGCGGGTTTATCAATTAGATGAAATCGATACAGATAAAACGTCACGCTTGCTACAAGAAAAGTCCTTGCTCACTTATCAATGGCTCAAGTGGAATATTGATCGTTATTCTGAAGATGCGAAAATTATTTATTTCCCTTCTTCTTTTGAACTATATATTTTACTACAAGAAAAGCCTGAAGATCTTAACCAACTGCTGTTAACGATGCAACAAAAATTACGCCTCATGCTACCGATTAATGTCGGCTTTGCTTTAGGAAACGCCTTTACCAGTTGGCAACAGATTGATAAAACTTATACGCAAGCTAACTTGGCCTTTGACGAATTGAAACAATCTTCAAATCGTGAGCCGATTGTCTATTATCAAGACAAAGGTATTTTACAACTCTTTAACCACTTAGATGCTGGAGACGTACAATACTTTTGTCAAACCGTTCTTAAAGATTTTGCTTACCCGGAAGACCCTAACTTAATTGAGTTACGTAAAACTTTAGAAGTCTTCTTAAACTGTCAAGGTGAAATTGCCCGTACTGCTAGCCAGTTATACATTCACCGCAACACGGTGAAATACCGGATTAACCGTTGTGAAGAAATTTTAGGTTCTGACATTACTTCTCCTGAAGAATCTCTTAATATTCGGATTGCTTTAGCTTTAAGTAGACAACATCATCCATAACAGCAAAAAAGACACGTTTCGCTCAATGAAACGTGTCTTTTTTGTTTATATGATTATTCAGCGAATGGTCCTTTGTTACCGTATTGGTCAAAATGAACCGTATCGGACTCTAAATAATCCATAATATTTTTCGGAATATCTAAACCGTTTTTGATGTTGTTTTCATAACGGACAAGACTTAATTCACCTGGATAGTAAATTTTGTCAAATCCTTCTGCTGGTTTGATTTGATGTAGTTCTTCAATCGTTTGTTCTACACCTTGAGTAAATTGGTCTAAACCAACAAATCGATTCGGATCTAAAACGATGAAGAAATGTCCTAAGTCGCGACCTTCTTCTAACTTATTGTACATTGAAGAAACATGTTTACCAAACGGCAAGCCTAGTAATACAGCTGATAACATATCAACCATCATCATTAAACCGTAACCTTTTGGCCCAGCAATAGGTAATAACCCTGCAACTGCATGAGGATCCGTTGTGTCGTTACCATTTTCATCAACTGCCCAACCTTGAGGAATATCTTTACCTCTTGAACGAGCGTCTAAGATTTTACCCCATGCTTGAACTGTTGTCGCCATATCAAAGACTAATGGCTCATGACCATTAGCGCGTGGCGCTGAAAAGGCAATCGGGTTCGTTCCGTAGTAAACTTCCGCTCCACCAAATGGAACAACCATTGGGTCAGAGTTAGTCATTGAAATAACGATTAACCCTTCACGAGCGATTTGACGAACGTAATAAGAAAGTGTTCCTGTATGTCCAACTTGACGCACACCCACAGCGGCTAACCCTGTGTCTTTAGCCATTTTGATAATGTGTGGTAAAGCTTGTTGAACAACATAGTGACCTTGAGCGTTATCACCGTGGAAAATCCCCGTTGATTCGCCTGTTTTTTCAAAACGTAGTTCAGGGTTTAAGGTAATTCCACCTTTACTGATACGTTCTGCGTAGTAATCTACACGCACGGCACCGTGAGAGTCTACTCCAACTAAGTTAGCGTAAACTAAATGGTCCGCTGTGACTTTTGCTTGTTCTTCTGGAAGCCCAGCAGCTTCTAATTTGTTTTGAATTAATTCGTGTAAACGTTCGGGAGATACATTCACCAATTCTTGTTCTTTTGTCATACGACACCTCCTAGTAATTAGTCAAACCCAGGATCGCGGTTTGCATCTTTAGAATAAACGTATGCTAATGAACCTTTGTGTCCTACGTGGTAAGCAACTTGTGGTGTGTAAGGTGCCATGTATAAGTAGTCACCTTTTTGAACTGGATACCACTCGTTGTCTAAGTTATACATACCTTCACCTGAAAGGATGTATGCACCGTGTTCTTGGTAGTGAGTTTCTACGAAACCGTGGCTTCCACCTTCTTTGAACTCTAAGATATGAACATTGAAGTCATAGCGGAAGTCATCAACTGGCAAGAAGTCCCATAATAGAACATTTTCCATGTCTTCATGGTTAATTGGTGTTAAGTCGTTCTTGTTGCCAACGACACGTTCTGGTTGACCATATCCTTCTAACGCTTCGTATGGGCGTTTGTATAAGAAGACTTCAGTCATTTCTTTTTGACCGTTCTTGAAGTACATTAAGTCACCTGGTGCAAAGTATGCATAGCCACCTTCAGTTAACTCGTACTCTTCACCTTTATCATCAGATACGATTAGTTTTCCACCAACAACGTAAACGAATGTTTGGATGTTTTCGCCACCCCAACCGCGCTCGTTTTTACCGTTTTCGTGGAATTCAGCGATGTAATCAACAAAGCCTGCACCTAAACGTGGTGAACCTAAGATTGAAATACTTACATCTTCAAATCCAGGAATAACGTTTGGCACTAATCCATCTTGTTCTAAAATTGCATATTTACCGTGTTTAACAACAGCACGTGATGTTAATAGACTATTACGGTAACCAACTTTTCCGTTTTTATATCCCATGAGTAAAAGCATCCTTCCATAAAATTAAATTGCGACATAATCGCGCTTACATCTCTATTATAGCGAATGTAAGCGCCTTTTAGCAGTTGTGAAACCTACAAACCTATTTTTCGTCTTGTACAAAATATACAACTGTTTGTTTAAAGCAGATAGTTCACAAGTTCACATTTTTAGATTATTGACTCAACATTAATCCCAATTGAGCGAGCAACGCACTTCCTAAATATGTTCCGATAAAGACAAACACCGCTACAATTGCAACTCGCCAAGAAGTGCTCTTTAAATCACTTAAACTATCGGCAACAGAAAAACCAGCAAAGGCTAAAATAGGCGTTGTAATCGATAAAAAGTCGACGGCTTTAATCGCATCAACAAAATAATTGCTCATTAAACAAAAGACTAAAGAGGTAATGGACACCCACCCTAAAGTAGGAAAATCTTGTAAAACTCGAATAGATGACTTTTTAGTTAAATCGGATACAAAAACACCGATCATCGAAAAAACCCACAATGTAGCCAAGCCAGCAAAGGTTTGTCCTGTAATTGGTAAAGCATCGGGATAACGCAACGTTTTCATCCATTGAGTAAATAAAATAAGAACCGTTCCTAAAAAGATTAGACACGCAATACGCAAGTAGTTAGATTTTGTATTAGACATGCTTTGACTCTCCTTTTAATTGATCGTAAGAATCTCCTTTAGCCAATAAATTATACATAAATCGCTGTAGTGGAATTGCTACAAAGACCATCATATAAGTTCCTAAAAAGCTAGTTAATAACTGACTTGCTGCTGCATAAGAACGAACCGTTTCAGCCATTTCTTCCGTTGGCATTAAAGAAGCAAGTGAAGCGGAAGCAGCGGTCATCATACTAGCTGACCCCATACCTGAGGCCATCCCAAGTGCGCGGTAATCAAATCCTAAACTTATTAAAAAGGGCGTAAAAATACTAAAGAAAATCGCTCCGAATAACGTTCCGATTAAGTACATTGAAAGAACACCGCGACCTTCATCTGAGTTAAGAGTATACTTTTCAGAAATATAAGCTAATTCTCCTTCACGGCCTAAACCTAACGTCGCTCCGATTGAAGAGCGTTTCAAGCCTAAAAGTAGCGCAATTGGAAGCCCAAGTAGGACCGTTCCAACATTTCCAAATTCTTGTAAAATAAATACCCAACCCACTTGGAAAATCTCTCGCAATTTCGGTGCTACATCCGCGCCATAGTAAGCCATCAGCGGTAGCATGACAAACATTAAAGAGTTGGCGGCGAATTTAACATTGTCTGACGTATAGACTTGGCGAACAAAACCTTTACGTAAAAATTTCATACCAAAAAACATTGTCAGTAAAACGGCATAAATTAAAGGAAGTAACCCGATACGTGCACTCCCTAATTCAATACTTTGAAAGCCGATCATTTCTGACAGAGCAATGACCATTAAAATAAATACAATAAATAATATACGCTGTCGTTTCATTTTTTACTCCTATTTCATTATTATTTCGATCAGTCGCTCATATTCTGAGTAACTTCTCTTATATAATTGATTATAGTCAATTTGACCAGACATTTCTTCAAAAACTTGAACTAAGAACTTAGGGAAGGTCTTTAAAACAAATTCTGGGTCATCTAATTTAAAGTCATCCCCGTGAATGGTACCTTTAAATCCACCGTAACTGACTTGAATACAAGGCATCATAAAGGATAAGTCGCCGATATCCCCCGCTGCAGCAATACTGCCTCGATCCGCAATCATATGGCTAATTTGAGAGCTCTTATCAAAAGCTTTAGCAACAAATTCATTTAAATAACGATTTTGAACGAAAGGTAAGTAACCCATTTGCGTCACAATGTCTACGTCACCACCTTGGGTGAGAGCCGCTCCTTTAGCAATATCATCTAACCAATGAGCCACTTGAGTCATATAGTCCACTGATTGTGTTCTTAAATCCGTTCCAATGGTAATTTCATTAGGAATGACGTTCGTTGACATATCACTTTGGAGCACAATGGGGTTAATCCGAACGGTCTCGTCATCTTTTATTTGTTGTCTTCGAAGACCCAAAGCTGTGTGAAACACCGTGGACATATTATAAGCATTCACACCCGAAAAAGGATCAAAGCCTGCGTGACTAGCCTTTCCTTTAAAAGTATAAGTTTTATATAAAAAGCCGGCTAAATCACAGTTAATTTCAATTGTTGGCTCATTGAAATACTCACCAATTGAATGAATGCTGATCGCAAAATCAATCTCATCAAAAACACCTAATCTCATCGCTTCTGGCTTTCCACCGTAATATTGGATAACGTCTTCTTCGACTAGTTGTTTACGGTACTCTAAATCTAAATACTCTTCCGCCGGTACAAAAACAAACACTAAGTTGAAATCTAAGGATTCATAGGCTTTAGTATGAACGTAATATTCAATTAAAGCTAACGCAATACTAACTTGAGTAAAGTGGCCACAGTTGTGAGCAGCGCCTGTTTCTTTGTCGCTATTGAAATGACTGGGCGCATATACTGCGTCTAGTTCAGCGACAAAAGCAACAGAATGATCTTTATCGTTCGAGAGGGCGATTTTCATACCCGTTGTCGAAAACTCTTCAATGGGAAGATGAATATTTTTGTCATTCAAATACGTCATAATTTTATTTTTAGTTCTAAACTCTTTATACCCTAGCTCCGGGTGGTCAAATAAATCGTCACAAAACTCTTTAAGATCTAAATAAGATGAGTCGATCGTCATAATTCAATTCCTTTCTAAATAATAAACCAGCCACTATTAAAAGTGACTGGTTTAAATCATGTATGATTATGCTTTGTTTGTTGAACCAAACATATCCATTGTTTCTTTTGTTTGTTTTACAATGGCATCAAAACCTGGTTTGATGATTTTACGTGGGTCATATACTTTGTCGTCTTCTGCCAATTTTTGACGAACAGCTTTAGTCCACTGTTGTTGTAATTCAGTGTTCACGTTAATTTTAGCGTGTCCTCTTTCGATTGCTTTTTGGATTTGGAAATCAGGAATACCTGAACCACCGTGTAATACTAACGGTGCGTTAGTTGCTTTAGAAATAGCTTCCATTTCGTCGAATCCTAATTTAGGTTCGCCAGCGTATTCACCGTGAACAGACCCTAAAGCTGCAGCTAATGCGTCGATATGTGCTTCGTTAACGATACGTACACACTCATCTAAGTCAGCGTAAATAACGTTTCCGACAACGCCATCTTCTTGTCCACCTACTGTACCAACTTCAGCTTCAACAGATGCGCCGCGTGGATGTGCGTATTCAACAACCTGTTTACTTAACTCAATGTTTTCGTCAATTGGGAAATGAGAGTGGTCAAACATAACAGAAGTAAATCCTGCATCGATGTACTCTTTACATACTTCAACGGATGAACCGTGGTCTAAGTGAAGTGCAACAGGAACATTTACGTCCATTGTTTCCATTAAAGCGTTAACCATTGCAGCAACAACTTTAGGTCCACCCATATAGCGGCCTGCACCTTCAGAAACACCTAAAATAATTGGTGAATTGTTTTCTTTTGCAGCTGTAAGAACTGCTTGGGTCCACTCTAAGTTGTTAATGTTAAATTGACCTACAGCGTAACCTTCTTCTTTAGCTTTTTGTAGCATATCTGTCATACTGACTAAACGACTCATGTGTAATGTCCTCCTTAAATAAACTTGTGTAACACATTACATACATTATACGGTACTTTTCTTTCTGTGGCTAGGAATTAGACACAATATTTTCATTTTAATATGAAGTAAACGTTTTCAACTTTTATCTATTTTCTTGGTGCTCTAAAGCAGCTTTTACAAAAGCGGTAAAAATCGGATGTGGTCGGCTTGGACGGGAGACAAACTCTGGGTGATAAATGGTTCCAATAAAGAAAGGATGCTCTTCTTTTGGTAGTTCAATAATTTCGACAAAACGATTATCCGGACTTACCCCTGAAAAGACTAAACCATGCTCCGTTAAAATATCTCGGTACTCATTGTTAAATTCATAACGATTACGATGACGCTCTTTAATCATATGCTCTTCTTGAACTTCTTCATAAATATCATCGGCTAAACTACCCACTTTCAACATAATTGGGAATAAACCGCGGCGACTCGTTTGACCTACTTCTAATTCGTGATGGGTATTTGTAATCGCATCGACAATTTTATGTGTCGCTCGTGGGTCACGTTCACCTGTAGTTGCTTCTTCGATATTAGCCATATGACGAGCGTATTCTACAGTCGCCAATTGCATTCCAAGTCCTAACCCATAAAACGGTACCCCTTGTTCGCGGGCATATTGAATCGCGGTAATCTTTCCTTCAAAGCCGCGTTTACCTTGTCCACCGGGAACGAAAATAGCATCCACATCGTTTAATAATTCTGCCACAGTTTCTGGCGTGACTTCTTCAGAGTCAATCCAGCGTAAATCAATTTCAGCATCATAATGATAACCTGCATGTCTTAACGCTTCCGTTGCTGATAAATAAGCATCTGGCAGTGATACATATTTACCAACTAAACCGATGGTGACTTTATCTTTTAAGTTTAATACACGCTGCTCTAATTCCTTCCAATCAGACATATCTGCAGGTGGAACATCGATGCCAAAGTAGTCCACTACGACGTCATCCATATGTTGTTTTTGTAAGTTTAATGGAATCGTAAATAAAGTCTCTACGTCGCGAGATTCAATGACCGCTTCCACATCTACGTCACAAAACAGTGCTAACTTTTCGCGAATATGACGTGGCAATGCTTCTTCTGTACGAACCACTAAAATATTCGGTTGAATTCCTAAACTGCGTAATTCTTTAACGCTATGTTGAGTAGGTTTTGTTTTTAATTCGCCCGCAGCTTTAATGTATGGAATGAGTGTTGTATGAATGTATAATACATTTTCTGCACCGACTTCACGCTTCATTTGACGTAACGCTTCGAGGAAAGGTAAGGCTTCGATATCCCCAACCCCAACCGTTCCGCCAATTTCGCTAATGACAATGTCAGCTTGAGTTGTTTCGCCGGCTCGAATAATATGGTTTTTAATTTCGTCCGTGATATGAGGAATAACTTGAACTGTTGCTCCTCCATATTCGCCTTGGCGTTCATTTTCTAAAACATTTGAATAGACACGTCCGGCTGAAATGCTTGAATATTTATTTAAGTTAATATCAACAAAGCGTTCATAGTGTCCTAAGTCTAAGTCTGTTTCCGCCCCATCATCTGTCACAAACACTTCCCCATGTTGATAAGGACTCATTGAACCTGGATCAACGTTTAAATATGGGTCTAATTTTTGAATCGCAACTTTTAAGCCACGATTTTTTAAAAGACGGCCTAAAGAGGAAGAAACAATTCCTTTACCAATAGAAGACACAACGCCGCCCGTTACAAAAATATATTTAGTCATATACACTTCTCCTTTTCCCACGATATATAAATCAAGGTAAGCGATAAAAAATAAAAGGCTCCCTGTTTTAATAAAAACAGGGAGCGATCTCACTTATGTCCCTTTGTTTTTAATCATTAGAACAAAGGTGCCCAAAAAGAATGATACTCAAAATAGACCCATTCGTCAAGTGTTCATTAAAACCATTTTGTTCTTGACTCATTTCATTGTATAATTGAAAGTGATTTATTTTTTCCTAAAGGAGGAACTGGTTTTGTTAACCTACTTGGTCGCGCTTCACCGCATCAGCTTAATCATTACTATCATCGCAGCTCTAACTCACATTTATTATCGCACTAAAAATGATACTAATAAGCTCGTGATGACTTATCGTATCGCAAGTGTCAGTGGGATTTTAGTCATCATTATTTCTTTATTGCTTTACTTTATGTCTTAAACTAAAAAAAGAGGTCCTTTGAGCGATCACTCATTGGGCCTCTTTTTAGCTTATTCTTCATCATCGTCGTATTCGTCGCCTTCTTCATCGAGTTCAACTTCTTCGACTTCTTCTTCACCTAGTTCATCTAAGTCGCTGGCATAAGCTTTTAACTCTTCATCGTCTTCATCATCATCTTCCGCCACAACTTCTACCACTGGATCTTCATCGTCTTCGTCATCTAATTCGTCGTCAAACTCTTCCCCATCATAATCTTCTGGGTCATCGTTATTGTAGTCAATCATATCGCCATCTTCAGCAAATGCGTTTAGCTTGCGTTTCTTACGACGTCTTGCTGGTAGGTCCTCGTCGTCCATTGATGAAATAATCTCTTCATCAATCGCATCAATTGGATACCAGGCGCGTAAGCCCCAACGGTTCTCCCCTAAAGAGATGAAACGACCATCAATATTTAAATCCGTGTAAAAACGTGTCATTTTACTTTCTATTTCATCTTGAGATAATTCTAAATAGTCTTGAATTTGAACGAGTAACTCTGTGAAATCAACCACATCTCCTTGACGTTCTAGTAAGGCATAAGCTACTTCAATAAAAGATAACTCTTCTTTATTTTGACCTTTAAGTTGTTCAAGTTCCAATCGAGACACTTCCTTCCTTATATACCTTAACTATATTACCCACTTATTGCTCATATTGCAATGTAAATTCATACTTACCTAACTTTTCGCCATGGAGCGATAACGTATAGTTTACCGTTAAGTGAACTCTTTTGTCATCGTTTTGCCACTTAACTACTTGGGTTTCTACGTCTAATAGCCAGACCCCTGCAGGTGTTGCGTAAGTTGTTTGAGTTATTTCCCTTGGACGAAATATAAATGAGCCATTGGGTTGCTTTAATTCAATCTCATTTTGATTAGGATACCATTTTAAACTAATTTGTTGCTCCTTACTATTAGTATAGCGAAGTAAGGTGTATGTTTTCAATTGGATTAAAGTTGCGTCGACCTTTTCTTCATGTAACTCATAACCCGTTGGATTAAAATAACGAATTGTTTGTTTTGTTTTTATTTTTAAATGATCTTTTTTCAAAAATAGACCCTCTCTTTCTCAAGGTTTTATTTAATCTTTGATATAATAAGCATAACACTTTAGTAAAGGGGCGTACCGATGGATTTACAACAATTTTTTACTCAGCGTCAGTGGCTTATCTTTGACAATCGGGTCAGTCCACATCACTTGGACAATTTTTCTTCTTTAGTTTATCAAGATAGCTTTATTCGCTATGTCCAAGATATTCAACCTGCCACTTCGCAAATAGGATTGATTCATTTATACCCGACCGCATCACCTACAATTCTTTTAGGCGCAAGAGATACCCGTCTTCCAAAAGCACAAGAAGGCTTTCAGCTTTTAAAAGAAGCAGGCTACCAACTCATTGTCCGTCCTCATGGAGGATTAGCGGTTGTCACTGACCCGGGGGTTGTTAATCTTTCATTTGTCGTTGATACAACTCACGAATCCATTTCCATTGATCAAGGTTATGAAGCAATGGCTTATCTGATTCAATCCATATTAGCTCCATACGGGGCAGTAATTGAAACTTATGAAATTCCAGACTCGTACTGTCCGGGTAAATACGACCTTGTTTTAAATGGCAAAAAAATCGGAGGTATCGCACAACGTCGCTTCAAGCAAGGAATTACTGTGGCTGCTTATTTAAGTTTAGATGGCAATCAAGACAAACGAGCCACTTTAATCCGAGAATTTTATCAAGTCGGTCAAGCGGATGACTCTTACCCGCAAGTCAACCCCCAATCAATGACCACTTTAGAAAAAGAATTAAACCGGCCTTACGACTTAAATCAATTTGTCGAAGATTTATCCCACTGGCTTCAAACTACTCAGCGGGTTCAAATCGGTGATTTTACAACACCTGAAGTTGAAAGCTATTATCAGCGATTTTATCCGCAAACCACTAAACGAAGTCAACGGATAGAACAGGAGGATTAACAATGAGTTTTATCGATCAGTATAACGCACAAAAGTTAGACCAAGAAAAAGTCTTTCGCGACCCCGTTCATGATTATATTTATGCACACGATGAATTAATTATGGAACTCATCAATACAAAAGAGTTTCAACGCTTACGTCGCATCAAACAGCTAGGAACCACCTCTTTTACCTTCCACGGGGCAGAACATTCACGGTTTAATCACTCTCTAGGCGTTTACGAAATTACCCGCCGGATCATTGACAAATTAAGTAAAAATATTGATGATACGTCTTTTATTTGGAATGAGGAGCATACCCTTGTTACTTTATGTGCGGCTTTATTGCACGATATTGGTCATGGTCCGTTTTCCCATACTTTTGAAGGAATCTTTAATACAAATCACGAAGCGATTACACAAGAAATTATTTTGTCTCCTCAAACAGAAGTCCATCAAGTTCTTTTACAAATGGGTGAATGTTTCCCCAAAAAAGTCGCCCAAATTATCGATAAATCTTACCCCCATCGCCCCGTCATCGAACTGATTAGTAGTCAAATCGATGCAGACCGAATGGATTATTTACTCCGAGACGCCTATTACACGGGAGTCAGTTACGGTAAATTCGATTTAACTCGTATTTTACAAGTCATTCGCGTTCATAACAATCAAATTGTCTTTGACTTTGCAGGCATGCATGCGATTGAAGATTACATTGTCAGTCGCTACCAAATGTATATGCAAGTTTACTTTCATCCCGTCTCTCGTGGTATGGAAGAGTTACTTAAAAACTTGTTAAAACGCGGAAGAGATTACTTTTCAAGCCTTGAAGAAACAGGGCGCAAAAACTCAGGACTCTTAGCTCCTTTTCTATTTGGAGAGTGGACCTTGGACGATTACTTAGCCTTAGATGACAGTGTCTTAAACACTTATTTTACATTGTGGCTAAAAGAAGACGATCCCGTTTTACAAGATCTAGCTTATCGCTTTTTAAGTCGTAAGCCCTTTAAATCCATTTTAGTTGAACCTCAAGAGCGTAAAGAATTAAAAATCGCTATTGATGAAGAGTTAAATCGTTTGAAATTTAATCAGTCTTATTATTTTGGTGAAAACAGTAGTTACGACTTACCTTATGACTACTATCATCTTGACCAAGAAAAGGTGCAAATACCGATTGAATTATTGACAAAAGATCAAAAAATCATCGAACTATCTCAAGTCAGCGCTTTAGTTGACTCACTAACTGGAAAGGAACGAGGAGACCACCGTTTGTTTTTCCCAAGAGAGATTTTACAATGCATTCATGAAACTGACAAAGACCAGTTAAATGATAATCAGCAAAAAATTTACTCAGCTTATTTAAACGAACATACTAATTTTAAACATTACGTTCAACAACGTTTATTTTAATTATTTAGACTGACTGTAAAAAGTCGGTCTTTTTGATTGCGAAAAAATACTCTGTCACTTATAATTATAAAAAAAGTGACAGGAGTAAAATAATGACTATTACCGATCAAATTTTAATGACTTTAATCGAACGAAAAGAACAGCCTATTTCCGGACAAGATCTAGCCAATCATTTAAGCATTACACGTAACACTGTATGGAACCATATTAAACAACTTAAAGAAAATGGCTATGAAATTAACAGCCAGCCAGGCCAAGGTTATATTTTAACTGAATTAAGCCCACACCTTGACGCGACCCAATTAAAGTACTTATTAAAAAGGACGTTTAATGCTTTACATATTGAAGTCTTACCAACTACAACGTCGACGAATGATATTGCTAAAGCCTACCAAGCGGACCATCCAACTCAGCCTGCCCTATTTGTAACTCAAAATCAAACAAAAGGACGCGGACGCTATGGGAAATCTTTTAAATCCGATTTAGATGAAGGGCTTTATTTGTCTTTAGTCATCCCGCCTTCCACAACAAATTTCGAAGAGATGACGCGGTATACATTAATGGCTGCAGTGGCGGTTGTAGAAGCTTTGAAACCTTGGGTAGAAGATGATTTAGCAATTAAATGGGTTAATGATATCTTTTACAACGGGAAAAAAATCGCTGGTATTTTATGCGAATCGATTATGAGTTTGGAAAACTATGAACCTCAAGCGGTGGTTATTGGTATTGGAATTAACCTAGCTGGATCTTTTACAAAAGATAAGGAACTTAAAGAGATTGCAGGCACGGTGTTTGACACCCACTTACCTAACGGTTTTAATTTAAATCAATTGATCGCAACCCTTATTAAAAAGATCGAAGGGTTTCACTTATCCAAAGACCCACAGCCTTTAATAGAAAAATACGACCATTATTTACTCGGAAAAGGTCAAAAAGTTACTTACCAACAACAAAATAGTACTTACCAAGGCGTTTTAAAAGGGATTGACTCCAACGGACAACTACTCATTCAAAGAAACGGGAAAACCGAAACCCTCATAGCAGGAGAAGTCACTTTTAATAGTGCTCAATTTGCAAAGGAGAATTAATATGAATTTTACAAAAGAACAATTAACGCGTATTCCCTTACTGATCGCTTGTTTAATTATTTTATCGTGGCTCGTCATTCCTTTAGGGCCGATCCCTTTTACAATGCAAGTTTTTGGTGTGTTTTTAATCGCTTTATGGCGACCTGTTAAAGAAGTTTTTTGGACATTTACTTTATATACTTTATTAGGCTTGATCGGCTTACCTATTTTTGCCGGGGGAAGTGGCGGTATTCAAAGCTTACTTTCACCTAGTTTTGGTTTTGTTATTGGCTTTATTATTAGTGGAACGTTAATTGCGATTCTTAAACAAAAAGGATTTCACCTTCTTGTCGCTGGGAGCATCGGACTTATTGTTTTATACATTATTGGACTTATTTATATGCTGTGTATTTTACAATGGGTTTTACATGCACCGATGTCAGTCATCCAAGGATTGAAAGTGGCGGTATTGCCGTTTATTTTACCTGATGCTGTCAAACTCTTATTGGCATATGTCATTGTTAAGCGACTTAATCAATTAGAACTTTAAACAAAAGCACCGCCTTATTCTGATGACAAAATGAGGCGGTGTTTCACTATATTTTTTTCGTTGAGTTAGGGAACTATTCTTGTACAAAATAATCTAAAAAAGAAATGCGATGTCGCAATTCGTTAATTGATCCTTTAAGTGTCTTAGAATCTAAAAATGTTGTCTTGTTTTTTACCTTTCATCGTATACACCTCTGGTAATGGAGTATAACTCCTTATTTCTTCCCCTTTAGTATACTTGATTACCCAGTTTCGTACAGTTCTATCTGAAGGAGTGCGATATTGACGAGCTCATTGTATAGGAGATATTCCTGAACCACTTTCAGTTTAAACAATTGACTGTATTGATTATTTTTAGAGCGTGTTTGAATATCTAACAATCCGTCTTGGCGATGTCGATGAACTTTTCCCAAGAATAATGATTGAATCAGTAATGAACCATGATCTTTCTTTAATTGCCTAAATGATAAGCCTTCTTCAAGATACAATAAAATATATCTTTCAAGTTCTATACTTGAATGTTTAGTGTTTGGGCGCATAAAAATTCCCCTAATGGGGATTGCTGGTAGTGATGAAAATAAAATAGCGGAATGACAGGCTTTGAGCGGAAAAAAGAGCCTGTGACATAAGTTGTAAAATAACTATTTTATTCCATGATTAAATTATATTAAAATCCCGCTAGATCAGTTTTTGATAAACTTTCTAGCGGGATATTCTCTTACAGGCCACGGACACATACCGCAACCTCACTTATTGTTTCTACCAAACAGGCACATACTGCCCGTCGCTTACTTTTTCAATGTAGTCTTTAATGTCTTCTGTTTGGAACAGTTCAACCACCCGTTTGTAAACTGGGTTATCTTTATCTTCTTTTTTCGCAACGATGACGTTTTTACGTTCATCGGGCATATCTTTTAAGTGGTCACTATCTGTATAAATCGCTTCGTTTAAGTCTAATCCTGAATCGACCGCAAATTGAGCGCCCACCGCTGAAGCAGCAACGTCTGGTAGGACTTGAGCTAATTGAGCATTATCTAATTCTTCAAATTGAATATTTTTTGGATTTTCTTCAATGTCATCTAGCGTCGCTAAAGTTCCTACGCCATCCTTTAACTTAATAACCCCTGCAAAATCTAACGCAAGCAATGAACGTCCTTGAGTCGTTACTTCGTTAGGAATCGCGATAATATCGCCATCCTCTAAATCATCTAATGATTTTAATTTGTCAGAGAAATAGAAAGTCGGTGACATAATGGTAAAGCCGATCGGCTCTAAATCTTTTTTGTTATTTTCATTCCACTCATTTAAAAAGGCAATGTGCTGAAATGAGTTTAAGTCAATCGAGCCATTAGCTAGTGCTTCGTTGGGCTGAATGTAGTCTGTAAAAAGAATGACTTCAATATCGATATCTTCTTTAGCTGCTTCTTTAGCCACTTCATTCCAAACGTCTTCCCAAATCTCACCTACTACTCCAACTTTAACCGTTTCTTTTGCTTGAGCAAGGGGACTAAATAAACTCAAAGTTAAAATAACTAGTAAACTTTTTAATAACCAATGTTTCATTAAATCTTCTCCTTTATTCGTTCACTTCAAAAGCTGGCAGTCCGCCGCCATTACTTGTTTCTACAATTAATTTCGCAACTTCTGGTGTTTGGTATAACTCGACAATATGTTTGTATAACGGGTTATCTTCATCTTCTTTGCGAACGACGATGACGTTTTTGTAAATATCATTTAATTCGTCTAAATCGTCTCCATCAGAAAATAGCGCATCTTTTGGATCTAACCCAGCGTCATTGGCAAAACCAACGTTTAAAATCCCTGCATCTAAATCAGCTAGAGCTTGGCCAATTTGAGACGCATCTAATTCTTCAATGACAATATTTTTATCATTTTTAGTAATATCATCGACAGTGGGTAAGACACCCGCTTCATCATCCACTTCAATAAGACCTGCAATTTCTAAAGCAAGTAGCGCTCGTCCCCCATTCGTTGGATCGTTTGGAATTCCAATCACTGCCCCATCTTCTAACTCTTCAACGGAAGATACCTTTTGGGAATATAAACGAAGTGGGTTAATCGTAGTGTAACCAATGTGAACTAAGTCCTCATCGTTTGCTTTATTCCACTCTTCCAAAAAGGCCACATGTTGGAAAGCGTTAAGGTCTAATGATCCGTCCACTAAACTAGCATTCGGCGTATTGTAGTCGGTCAAAAGCTTCACATCAATAGTGATGCCTTCTTTGGCCGCTTCTTCAGCGATATAACGCCAAACTTGTTCAGAAGAATCTCCGACAACACCAATGACCACTTCTTCACCATCAAAAGGTTTATCTTCTGCTTGAACTAGGGGCAACAATCCATTGAATACGCTAAACAAGGCGACAATCACTGTCGTGAAAATAACATTCAACTTCTTCATGAAAAATCCCTCTTTCTTATTTTTCGACTTTTTTGATTAATGCGTTAAAAACGATCTGAGTTAAAAAGACTAAAATTAAAATTAAAATGGTTGAAACTAAAATAACGTCCATACGGCTACGTTGGTATCCTCGAGCGATTGCCATCGTACCTAAACCGCCACCACCAACAGCTCCAGCCATTGCGGTTAAGTTAATAACACTAATAATGGTCGATGCACTTACACGAAGTAAAGCTGGAAGTCCTTCTTTTAAATAAACGCGAATAATAATATCAAATGGCGTTAATCCCATTGCTTGAGCCGCTTCAACCATTCCTGGATCAACTTCAAGAAGGGCAATTTGCACTTGGCGGGCAAAAAACGGAATCGTTCCAATGACAATCGGAACCGAAGCTGCCGTTGCACCAATCGTCGTTCCCACAATGAAACGAGTAAACCCTGATACAAGGGCTAATAAAATAATAAATGGAATCGAACGGAAGATATTAATAAAGTTATCTAATATTTTATATACAGCTTGATTTGGCAATAACCCATCTGGTCTTGTCACCGTTGCGATAACTCCGAGTATCAATCCAAAAATACCGCCGACTAAACAGGCAATGAGCACCATATAAATGGTCTCCCACGTCGCTTCGACAAACTGACTTCTTAAATCCCATGCATAAGGGAACCAACGTTCAATAATAGCAGTCATATGTTAAATATCTCCTTCCTCATGTGTTTTGATGTATTGTTTGAATAGACTTTGTGAATCTTGCACACGAACACCGCGCTCGATGAGATATTCTCTTGCTTGATGTAACCGTTCTAAGTCTCCTGTAAAGGACACGAGTAAATTCCCTACTGGAACTCCTTGTAATACTTCAATATTTCCGTATAAAATGTTCGTTTCAATGTTAAATTCTCTAATCAATTCCGCGACTAAAGGTTGAGTCGTTATTTCCCCGACATAGCTTAAACGCGCTAATTCGCTTTCTTTAATGATATTTTGGGTTGATTCTTGTTGTAAAACTAAGGCAATTTCTTGATCAAAATGGGTAGCGGTATTGATAAACTCTTGAGTGAGTGCTCTTTCAGGTTGAGTAAAGATATTTACAATGGAACCCTCTTCAAGCACTTGACCGTTTTCCATCACTGCGACGCGGTGACACAACTCTTTCACCACAGCCATTTCATGGGTAATAATAACAATGGTTAGACCCAACTCTTCATTTAAACGACGCAATAATTTTAAAATAGATTGAGTCGTTTTAGGGTCCAAAGCACTGGTTGCTTCATCACATAGTAACACTTCTGGATCATTGGCTAACGCTCTAGCAATCGCTACTCGCTGTTTTTGTCCACCAGATAATTGGCTTGGATAGTCGTCTAATTTATCGCTTAAACCAACGAGAGTTAATAATTCAATGACACGGTTTTTTATTTCATCTTTAGATAAACCACTTTTCTTTAGAGGAAAAGCGACGTTATCAAAAATAGTGCGTGACGCCATTAAGTTAAAGTGTTGGAAAATCATCCCAATTTTTTTGCGAGCTTGGCGCAAGTCAGCTGGATTCATTTGGGTCAAATTATGGCCGTTAACAATGACTTCTCCTCGTGTTGGACGTTGAAGTAAGTTAATGGTTCGAACAAGGGTACTTTTACCCGCCCCACTATAACCTACAATACCAAATATTTCTCCTTTATTAATCGTTAAGTTAACATCTTGTACTGCAGCTACAGTACGATCTGGTGTTTCAAAAATAACATCGATATTTTGTAAATCGATCATACATATCCTCCTTTATAATAAAAAAACTCGTCCCTTCTAAAAAAAGAAAGGACGAGACTTAAAAATTTCGTGATACCACCTTTGTTCGTTATTTTATTACTAAAATAACCTCATACAGTACGTACTTATAAATGACAAAGTATTATACTGTGGTCTTTGTAACGGGGACATCCGTTCGCTCTTATTGCCTTATGCATTCACAGCGACCGCTCAGAGGCCATTTTCCCTTTAACAAATCATTATCCACTCTCACCAACGATGGACTCTCTTTAAATGTTGTCTAGAAGGTACTTTCCTCATCAACGCGTTTGATTGGTTTTCAACTTAAACTCATAGTAACTTTTTTAAATTGCTTTGTCAATACTTATCATATTTGAATTTACCCTTTTTACGTTAAGAAATTCTAGATTAGACGAATAAAGGAAAATAAGTTCAATCAACGTTTAGTTTTACTCATTTTTTTAAAAGTAAACATACAAATAGAACGCCCTGTGAGCGCGTTTTAAAGATTATTCAATTACTTCATTCATAATAAGGACAATTGGTTGGAGCGGCGTTCTATTTTGTGGAAATATTTAATACCTACGGTGTCAAATGAGAGAATTCTCGAGACACCTCGTATAAATCGATAAAGATAAAACTTTATTTTCTTTAGATTATTTGATGGTCGTGCCCGTGCTAAAACGACTTGTGTATGGTAGGTATTCTTTTCAATCGCT
>NZ_FNEL01000061.1 GCF_900100125.1 Dolosicoccus paucivorans
TCGAACGGTGACGCCCGATGGCTTCAGCAATTTGACTCGCTGTATAGCCTTCATGATAAAGTATTTCTATTTTTGAACGGTCTTCTATGGTAAGATGTTTGTAGCTCATAACAGGTCCTCCGTGTGTGTTTTTGTGGTTACTAACATTTTACACGAACCTGTTATGGGTTTTCTTGTTTGTCGCAATTAATTTTACAATCTATCTTTTAATAAAAGCCCGAACGGGCTTTTAGCGATAATTTTTGAAGACAAAACGTCCTTGATAAAAATATTCTACACCAGAATAAACTGTAAAGAATAAACAAATATACAATAATATTTGCGCTAGATTAATGTGATACTGTCCTACTATCGGGTTATTCCACAAGTAAAATAAAATAGAAAACATTTGTGAAAACGTCTTAATTTTACCCGGTAAAGCGGCCGCTAAAATCTCCCCACCTGCTTCAATAATGAGAAGTCTTAAGCCCGTCACAAGTAATTCGCGACTAACAATAACAATAACAATCCAACCCGGAATGACATCTAGCTCAACTAAAGCAATAAAAGCTGAGATCACTAATAATTTATCCGCCATTGGATCTAAAAAGGCGCCAAAGGGTGTGGTCAAATCATATTTTCTTGCTAAATAACCATCTAAAAAGTCAGTAATACTCGCGACTGCAAAAATAATTCCTGCAATAAACCAATTCATAGGAACTGTGCTACCTAGGAAATATATTTCTCCCCAGTTAAATGGACCAACTAATAAAAGAATAAAAATAGGGATTAAAAATATTCTAAAAATAGTTAGTTGATTTGCGATATTCATTGTTATTCGCCTCCTGGAGTGTAATTAGGATCTAGCACAGCTGGCCCTTCATATGTCCCTGCTTCTTGATCATCACCTGTCGAGTCTTCTTGGTTAGGAACTTCCTCGGTTTGTGGTTCTTGAATTTGAGCATCATTAGTTGATGATTCGGCTTGTTGGTGATGGACAGTTTCCCCTTTTGTAACAAATTCAACTTGGTTAGGGCGTGTAACGTTAGTTAGAGGAATTTCTTTACCGTTAACTGTGACTTTTACTCCTTCTTTATAACCAAACTGTAACATCGCACTTTGAGCATTGGATGGCGTAATTTCAATGCTGTCTCCGGCATTTAGAACATGTTCTTGGGTAATTGCACCATCTTCAAAATATCCAATCCAAACTGTTCCTAACCCTTCCACAGAAAGTGTTAAAGAACTTAGATCGTCAACTTCATAAATGGTTGGATCAGGATCATCTGAAATTAATACCAATTCTTGCTCTAAGTCTGTTTCAGGATTATCTTGAGCTTGTTCTCCTGGTGACTCTTGGACGGTGGAACTATCGGGCTGTACCGAACTAATTACTTCATTAGTCGTTATACTTTGTTCTATCGCTACTTCGTCCTTATTCTCTGAATTAATCCGATTAATCGTTACTATAATCGTCCCCATAATTCCTAAAATAACAGCAACTAAACCAATAACAGGTAGATATTTAATTAAAAAATTCCAAACGGGATGGTTATTGGGTAAATGATACCGATCAAAGCGACTTGGAATTTCTTCCTCATCTTCTTCTATTTCATCTTCCACCCACTCTTCTTCCACTTCTTCCTCGTCATCTTCTTCAAACAACAAGGCAAGTATGTCTTCATATTCATCCATTATTTCTAAAGGGTCTAAATCGACATGTTTAGCATATTTTTTTATATAAACTTTTGCATGGTGAAAGCTAGCAAGTTCATCGAATTCTTCATTTTCCAACTTTTCAATAATATCTGCTGGAATCTTTGTAATCTTATGTAATTTATCGATTGTGTACCCTTTAGAAATACGGGCTTGTTTAAGTAATGCGCTTAACTCACTGATCAAAATTCTCACCTTTTCAATAAAATATAACTAATAATCAGTATACCATAATGCCTGAAAGACTCCATCATTAACGGCTTAATTCCAGCATAAAAAGCCGATGAATTATTATCACCGGCTAAATCATTTACTAATTGCTTAATGGATTAATCGTAACCTCTACCCACTCTGCTGTTTCTAAATATTTTTCCCCAAAATCTTTGACATCTGCAAAAGTTAAATCTTTTAGTACATCAAGGGTTGTAAAAAAGTCATAGTTATTAAAGACACTCCCCGTTACTTCATAGGCTAAATATTCGATTGAATTAGCCATCTTTAAAAAGTCGCCTAGGGTGCCTTTTTTCAGTTGTTCAAAATGAGCTTCATTAAAGTCATCTTGATCAGACCATTGCTTTAAAACTTCCTTCCATTCTGAAAACAGCTCATCTTGATTATAACTAGCAGAAATAATTCTAAAATAATGGACTGGATCTTGAAGGGCATGTTGATAGCCGTAACTTGAATCAATCCAACCTTTATCATACCAACGTTGATAGTTTGATGATGTAGGACCTAACAGTAAATCAAAGAATAAAGAGCCTGCTAGATTTTCTTTAATCAACTTTTCTCCTTTTAAAAGAGGATTAGATAATCTACCACCTAAAACAATTAATGGTTGAGAGACTTCCATTTCAGAAGTCACTGTGGGAATAACTTCACCTTCAACAGGTTGTTCAACTAATTCATAATGAGGGGGTTTAAAGTCTTTATTGGCTTGATTTTCTTTAATGACTTCTAACATTTCCTCTGGATCAAATTGTCCCACTACTACTAAACACATTTGAGTTGGGTGATAAAACGCGTCATAGCACAACATTAACTCCTCATAAGTTGTTGCATTAACGGATTCCACCGTTCCACCAATATCTTCTCCCATTGGGTGATTTGGATAAAGAGCTCCTAAAGTTAATTGTTCAATTTGCCACCCCGGATGATCCATATACATCAAAAGCTCTTGAGTAATAATGCCCTTTTCTTTTTCCACACCCTCTTTTGTAAAGTGGGGTGTTTGAACAAAATCTAATAGAGTTTCAATATTTTTTTGAATATCGAAAGAAGCTGAGAACAAATAGCTTGTCTGGTGATAAGAAGTAAATGCATTTGCTTGAGCTCCTTGTTGTAAAAACTTAACGAAGGCATCTTCACCATTTTCACCTTCAAATAATTTATGCTCTAAAAAGTGAGCTGCTCCGGCTGGAATTTGATAAACTTTTCCAGTCAACGTATCTTTTACTTGACGATGGAGGCCACCTAATTTAGTTGTAAATACTCCATACGTGCGATGATAGTTAGGCTTAGGAATCATAATAACTTCTAAACCATTATCTAGAGTGGAGCGTATCACTGTCTCATCTAAGGTTTTATAATGTGTCTTATTCATCAATCGATTCCACTCCTTTTAGGAAAAATGTTTGTACTAATTGAAATTCTTTGAGTACGTGCTTAATCTCTTGCGCTGTTAGTTGATTCATCATCTTTGTATAAACTTCCACGTCATATTTAAAGCTTGGATTTTTGTATTCAATAAAACGATAGTTTAATTCATTTATTTGACTGTCGATGGATTGAACCATGTTACTAATGAGCATCAATTTAATCTTATTGAAATGATCATCATCTTGTAATGTGTCGATGAGGTTATCCAATTCTTCTACGACTTGATTAGAGACTTTTTTACCTAAAGTCGAGTCGACTCCGGCAGTCACAACAACTAATCCTCTAGCCACATCAATTGCAGAACTTACTGAATAAGCTAAGCTTTGCTTTTCGCGAATTTGAGTAAACAGTTGTGAAGTGGGCGACTGACCAAAGAGGGTATTAGCTAGTTGAAGTTTCATTCGCTCTTTAAAAGTTTCTGCATAAGGAACTTTGAAAGCCATCGCTAAATTTCCTTGTTTACCGCTAGTTTCTTCTTCAAGATAAGTAGCAGATTTAGCTTTAGATAGAACAAGCTCATTATTTTGATAAGAATAAGAATTAGTCGCTACTGTCAGTGGCCATGTTGATAATTCTTTGTCTACCCAGTCGTTATTAAACTCACCGTGACACAAAACTACCACTTCAGCTGTTTGTAGCCACTGTTCGTAAATTGTTTTTAGATCGACTAAAGTCATTTTTTCTAAATCATCTAAATTCGCCATCGCTGAGTAAGCAGCTTCTTCATATTGATATAACTCTTCGTATAGACGTCGGCGAGCTAGACGTGCTTTGTTATCCTTTTGACGCTCAATAGCTTGTTGTAAGAGCTTCTTCTCTCGGTTAAAGCGTTGCATAAACCCTTCATTTGTTTCATCAAACGCTTGGTTAAATAATAGTTCCTTTATTAAATTAAACCACTCTGTTGTTAAGGAAGTACCCTCAGCAATTAAATCTTGGCGAACGATGGCGGTAGAAAGGGTTAATTCATGAAAGTGACCCCGTCTATGAACACTGATAGCTAGTTCAGCTCCGTATAAATCGGCCAAAATAGATTCAATGGCTCCTTTAGAAGGGATGCTATTTGACCCATCTTCCATCATTCGACTCATTAAATGCAAAGCACTCGCTTCAAAGGGGTGATAAGGGGTTATAAATTTCACGATACAGCGATTTGTCTTATATTTATTCGATTGAATTACGTCAAGACGGACGCCATTTTCTAATATTTTCATATAGACCTCCATTAAAAAAGACAACAAAACGATTTGCTCGTTTCGTTGT
This sequence comes from Dolosicoccus paucivorans, assembly GCF_900100125.1. GTDB lineage: Bacteria > Bacillota > Bacilli > Lactobacillales > Aerococcaceae > Dolosicoccus > Dolosicoccus paucivorans. The sequence goes on from NZ_FNEL01000061.1 coordinate 4,618, forward strand.
CTTTATCATTATTTTGATTTAATATATGTTGTCCCAATAGCCGCAGGGGCTTGAGATTTACCTACAAAACTAACGAGCACAATAATTGTAATCACATAAGGTGCAATTTGCAAGTAAACCGGTGGGATGTTTTGAATCACGGGTATGGATGAGCCCACCACCGCAAGGCTTTGAGCAAATCCAAAGAAAATAGCTGCTAGCATTGCGCCAATTGGGTTCCATTTACCAAAGATCATAGCCGCCATCGCCATAAATCCTTGTCCGGTAATGGTTGAAACAGAAAAGTTTAAAGAAATAGATTGAGCAAAAACTGCTCCACCGATTCCACCTAAAATTCCCGAGATAATGACTCCTAAATAACGCATTAAGTAGACATTAATTCCTAGTGTGTCCGCTGCTTGAGGATTTTCTCCTACTGAACGAAGTCTTAAACCGAATTTCGTTTTATAGACAACATACCACATTAAAAAGGCGACGATAATTCCTACATATGCTGGAAGCGACGTTGCTTTAAAAAAGATCGGCCCAAATAATGGAATATTTGCTAAAATAGGAAAGTTAAACTTACCAAAGGCTTTACGGATCACATCGGTTTGACCGTGTCCGTCGAATAATGCACGAGTTAAAAAGACGCCTAGAGCAGGTGCAATTAAGTTTAAAACTGTACCAGAAATAATGTGGTCCGCTCTTAAATGAATTGTAGCAACCCCATGCACTAAAGAAAGAATGGCTCCTACTAATCCTCCAGCTAATAATCCCAACCAAGGTGTCCAATCGCCAAATTGATCGAGGAAAGCTAAGTTAAATAAAATAGCACTAAAAGCTCCCATCACCATAATTCCTTCAAGTCCAACATTAATAATACCGCTTCGTTCTGAAAATACTCCTCCAATGGCTGTAAAGATTAATGGTGCAGAGTACACTAAAGATGAAGAGATAATTAAAGCAAGCATATTGACCATTATTCTTCACTTCCTTCTTGAATATTTGCTGCAGAGACCGTTGTTTGTTTTTTCAAGTTTAATAAATAAGTAATGATATATTTAGAACCTACAAAGAAAATAATAAGTGCAATAACAATGTTTACAATCTCGCTTGGTACTTCCGCTCCTAGAGGCATGAAAGTTCCTCCGGTTTTTAATCCTCCAAATAATAAACTAGCAAACACAATTCCTAAGGGATTATTTGCTCCTAAAAGAGAAACAGCCATTCCATCAAAGCCAATCTCTGGCGCTGTTCCGTTCATTAAGAAGATATTTCTAAACTCGCCTAACCCACTCATAACACCACCTAAACCAGCTAAAGCTCCGGAAAGCATCATGGCTAAAATAATGTTACGCGTTGCATTCATTCCCGCAAATTGAGCGGCGAATTTATTTAACCCAACGGCTTTTAATTCAAAACCAAAAGTAGTCTTTTGCATGAAAATATAAATAATCACCGCAAAAGCAAGAGCAAGGAAAATACCTGCGTGGATAGTAGACCCTTTTGTTAAATCCGCTAACCATTGTATACGTAAACTTGCGTTAGGCCCAACAAATGGTGACGCATCGGCTCGGTCGGTCATTACATAACGAATTAAGTAGTCATTAATATATACCGCAACATAGTTTAACATAATCGTTACAATCACTTCACTTGTATTAAAGTAGGCCTTTAAAATGCCAGCAATTCCAGCCCATAACGCTCCTGCAAGAGCACCTGCCAAAATTGCTAGAGGTAAGACAAGCCAACCTGAAGCCTCAGGGAATAACAAACCAACCCACACGGAAGCAAGCCAGCCAAATAATGCTTGACCTGCGACTCCAATATTAAAAAATCCCGCCGTGTAAGCTACCGCAAACCCTAATCCAGTAAAGATTAAAGGAGTAGCCGCTCGGATTGTTTGTCCTATTGCAAAAGGTGTACCTACAGCTCCTTGCCACAAAGCTTTATAGCCAGCTACCGCATCATATTTAAAAGCCCACATCACTAATGCTCCGAAAAATAAGCCAATGACAACAGTTAAAATGGGCACGATAATCGAAGTATAACGTTTCATTTTATAAAGCTCCCTCTTTTCTTTGCTTTACCACTTCTTCATAGGGTGTCCCCGCCATCATAAGACCCAATTCTTCTTTATTTGTCTCTTCACGAGGTAAATCAGCAATGACAGCCCCATCATACATCACTAAAATTCGGTCTGATAAATTGAGTATCTCGTCTAGTTCAAAGCTCATTAATAAAACAGCTTTATCACTATCACGTTCTTCAATCAATGCGCGGTGAATAAACTCAATTGCTCCTACGTCTAAACCGCGCGTCGGGTTAGCAGCAATTAATAAATCTGGATTTAAGTCTAACTCTCGAGCAATAATGGCTTTTTGTTGGTTTCCACCCGATAAAGCAGAAGCAGGTACGTTTTGATTGGCTGCTCTTACATCATATTGCTCCATTAAACGCTTTGCTTTATCTTGAATCGCTTCTTCTTGTAAGAAACTATATTTAGAATAAGGTGCTTTATAGTAATCTTGTAAGATAAAATTTTGACTAATTGGAAAATCTAAAACGAGCCCATATTTATGTCGGTCTTCAGGAATATGCGTTAAACCTCGTTCGACAATTTCACGGGGAGATCGATTAACAATGGGTTCTCCTTTGTAAATAATCTCTCCGTTAGCAATTGGCATCAATCCCGTAAGAGCTAAAATAAGTTCCGATTGTCCATTCCCATCAACACCAGCAATTCCTAATATTTCACCATTGCGCATAGTAAAGGATAAATTCTCTACGACGTCCACATCTCGATCATCTTTAACGACGAGGTTTTTTACTTCAAGTACCGTATTCGTCGGGCGAGCTTTTTCCTTTTGTGTTGTAAAGGAAACATCCCGGCCTACCATCATACTAGCCATTTCTTGAGAGCTCGTCATAGCTACATCAACTGTATCAATTGATTCTCCGCGACGAATAATCGTACAACGATCGGCGACTTTCTTAATTTCATCTAACTTATGAGTAATAATAATGATCGATTTACCTTCATCTGCTAAATGGCGAAGTGTAACAATGAGATCATCGATTTCTTGAGGAGTTAAAACAGCCGTTGGCTCATCAAAAATTAAAATGTCAGCACCGCGGTATAATGTTTTTAAAATCTCAATTCTTTGTTGCATACCTACACTAATATTTTCAATTTTAGCATCAGGATTAATCATTAAACCATATTGAGCTGATAGCTTTAAAATTTCTTCACGCGCTTTTTTGATATCGACTTTTATTCCTTTAACGGGTTCTTCTCCTAAAATAATATTTTCGATAACAGTAAAACTATCAATTAACATAAAGTGTTGGTGAACCATTCCGATTCCTAATTCATTAGATTTAGAAGGTGAATCAATGGTAACAGGTTGACCCTTTAAGTAAATCTCCCCGTCAGTTGGAGTTAATAGTCCAGCGAGCATATTCATTAAAGTCGATTTGCCTGCCCCATTTTCTCCTAGAAGGGCATGGATTTCACCCCGCTTTAAATCAAAATTAATATTTTTATTGGCATAAAAATCGCCAAACCGCTTAGTAATGTTTTTCATTTCTATAACAGAAGAAGTCTGCATTTTGTGGCCTCCACTCATTAAGATATAAAAAAATAAGAACTGACTTCATAATAATATCGGTCAGTTCTATTGTACTTTATTCGAAAGGTTTTGTGTACTATTGTTTAGCGTTGCGGGGTGTCTGGAACGTTAATTTCGCTATCAATGATTTGTTGACGATAAGACTCAACTAAGTCTTCAACTTCTTTAGTTAGTTGGCCTTTTGTTAAGTTAACGCCTTCTTCTTTTAAACCGTAAATACGATTTTCGCTAGTAAATCCTTCTTTATTTACTTCATTAGCAAATTGATGAAGGGTCTTTCCTACTTCTTTTAAAGTAGATGTCAACGTTAATGAGCGAGTTTCTCCGTTTACTTCAATGGTTCCCTCGTCATGTTGGTCTTTATCAACACCGATAACCCAAATTTCTTCTTCGGGATTGTTTTGAACGATATCTTTAGCTTCAGAGAAAACGCCGTTTCCACTGTTACCTGCCGCTTGATAAATGACATCTACTCCGCTTGAGTACATAACAGCTGCTTGTTGCTTAGCTCTTGATGGATCTGAGAAGCTTCCGACATGTTCAACCATAATTTCAATATCAGGGCTAACTGCTTTGGCACCTTCTTCAAAACCAGCACGGAAACGATCGATCGTAAAGCTTTCCATTCCACCAATGAAACCAATCTTATTCGTTTTAGTAGTTGATGCTGCAGCAACACCTGCTAAAAAGGCTGCTTCATTGTCTTTAAAGTTAAGTGAAGCAATGTTATCCATCTCAGACTCTTCGTCAATAATAACAAAGTGACGATCTGGAAATTGTGCGGCCACTTCTTCAAAAGGTGCTAACAGTTTAAAACCTAAGCCAACGATTAAATCAAAATTAGCATTCACTGCTTGCATTAAAGAGTTAATATACTCAGAATCTTGCTGGGCGTGGATATAATTATAACCTCCGACACCTTTTTCAAGTCCGTGCTCTTGTCCGTAAGCTTGAACACCTTCCCAAGCGCTTTGGTTATAAGACTTATCATCAATTCCACCTTGATCACTAATCATAATTAATGATAATGCATCCTCTGCGTGAACAACTGTAGGTGTTGTTAATCCTAACAAAATCAATACAACACTTAAAATACCCATAAATCTCTTCATAACATGTCTCCTAAATAATTATCAATTTATCTTTAGTTTACCTTAATAATTCATTATTTAAAAGACTCGCTCTTATTATTATTCGTTTTAAATAAAAGAGGCTGTGACATAAGTCGACAGTTTCTTTAGAAAAATAACCCCGTCAAAACATTTTGTAAGGGTATCATACATATGTGACACGAAAACATAAAAAAAAGAGGAGCTTCTGGTACACTATATTTAACGAATAAAAAACAATAGTGTGAAAGGAAGCTCCCCATGAAGTCAATTATAACAGAAGAAATGCGATATAGGCAAAAAGTTGTTGAGTATGCGGAAAAATATGATAATAACGCCAAAGCAGCCCGTCGTTATGGCACAAG
>NZ_FNEL01000103.1 GCF_900100125.1 Dolosicoccus paucivorans
ACACCGGAAACACCTGAAACACCGGAAACACCGGAAACACCTGAAGAACCTGAAATACCAGAGAAACCAGGTACACCAGAAAATCCTGAAAAGCCAGATACACCGGAAGAACCTGAATTACCAGAGGAGCCAAGCGAAACAGGCATCTCAGTTCAACATGATAAAACAAACAGAGTTGGGAAGCCAAATGGTGCTAATGTCGAGGCACAGGTTGTTAAATCAGCCCTTTTACCTGAAACAGGTGAAGAAGATTCTAATTTAAACTTTGCATTAGCAACAATCTCAGCCTTAGCAGGATTAGGTTTTGTTGTTAAGTTTAAGAAAGAGGAAGAATTAGTCTAAAGTATCATACTACCGTGAGTGAATAATTAGAGGCTCTTTGTTAAATAGGGTTGAGAAAACATTTTAGGAACTAAGCTACTTTTTGTAGCTTAGTTCTTTTTGTTTCAATAGAATATACAGTAGAATATATTGCTATAACGTATAGAAGCATTATCTATCGCCTCACGATTGTGAAGCGTCTTTTTGGTTGGAGGAAGTGAGTGTTCTTAAATGTCGATGCAATCAATCATTCTGAAATCTATATTTCTGTTATTTAATTATTGTACCAATGTGCACCGGTCATGTTCAGGATAAAGAGGATAGTTCTGAAGGGGTAACTGAAGAAGAAAAATCTAAGACAGAAACTAAGACTGAACAAAGCCAAGGCAATCTACAGCAGATTTTCTGTTTATGGCACTCCATAAGATGAAAACTAGGCACACTTTCTGTTTATGCGACTCCACAAACAGAAAACTCCAACCCACTTTCTGTTTATGAGCATCCACATCTCCTAAATCACTAACAGTCTCAGTCAAGCCCAATATAAAGCTTAGTAAACTACCTTCAAATCGCCCATCTTCTCTGTTGTAAAACGCTTCAATTATATTTATAATTGATGAATTGCAATAATTATTGCGACAAAAAGTGATTCTAACTGAACGAGTTCGTGCATGAGTACTTCAAAAGGTGTTTTAAAATCTAAGCATTTTCTAGGTCGATTGTTTATCAACCATAGCGTATTGAAAAGTTCGTGCTCCGTAATTTTAGCTAGATCTGTGCGTTTAGGAAAAAATCCTCTGAGTAATCCATTGGAATTCTCGTTAGTCCCTCTCTGCCAGGCACTGTAAGCATCCGCAAAGTAAAAAGCGATGTTTTGTTGTTCGATGTCT
>NZ_FNEL01000063.1 GCF_900100125.1 Dolosicoccus paucivorans
AACCTTCAAGCGAAATATCATTCCACGTAAATCTCTTAACTACTACACTCCCCTGGAGGTTTTCTTGGCCCATCTTTTGGATCAAACATCTGGATATTATGCCAACCACTTAAGAAATATGGTTTCATCAAGCACCTGACTCCTCAAGAGTCGCTAGCGCTTTTCCTCTTGACCAGCCAGGAGCTTGATGAAGGGAGTTGTTTAAGGTGGTTAGCACAAGTATGTCACCAAGTTCAATCACTCATAATATAGTGTAGAAATTTCTAACTTAAATTGACAATCGAGAAGATTAAAGATTTAAAAAGAAACGGGTGGATCATTGGAGTATTAAGTATTCTCTTAATCGCCGTGGTCAATTAAAGTTAAGCCACTACGATAACTTCTCTCATTGGGCACTCGTCGTGAAATATTTGACGGCATTTGGTCAATTTCCTCATTCAAATCAAAATATTGTGACCTTTACGTCTTACCCTTTAGGATCATCCGTATTTTCATATTTTTGGTTAGGTCATGATTTCTTTCATGAAGGTCTCTTACTAGTCAGTCATTGGTTTTTATTGATTCTATCGCTTTTACCTTTAATTCAACTGGTAAACGAAAAAAGTTCTCTTTCGATCGCTCGTAGTTTATTGATGTTAGTCGCAGCGATGATTGCCTGGGTTAAGTTTGTGCCGATAAACTCGGTTTTGGTGGATGATTTAATTAGTGTTTACGCGGTAGGCATTATTGCAGGACAAGTGTATTTGCGTTCAGATATTAAACGCTTAGCGTTATTTACTGCGATTGCTGCTGGAGCGTTGTCTTTAATGAAAAACAGTGCTCTTTTCTTTGTAGGGATCAGTTATTTACACTTTCTTGTATTGTCATTCCATCATTTAAAAGCCTACCCAATGAGTCGAAAGAAGAGTGGAGTTGCCTTTTTAATCTCTTTATTTACCTTTTTACCGTTTGCTGGGTGGCAAATTTATTTAAGCCGAGCGTTTGCACAGAGTCAAAGCTCTAAACATGCGATTGATTTTAACGATTACAAAGTGATCGCAAGTGATAAGACAGTCCAGGATATTACACAAATTCGCGAAGCCTTTGTTCGCTATATCTTAAATGGGAATCATCTTGTTATGCGAGGAATTTATTTGATTATATTGGCTTTTTTCTTCTTATATTTATTTTATTTTTGGAAAAAGATGGGTCGCTGGTGGATTCGTGAAGTGTTTTTTCTTTCTCTTTTTAGTACAGTTTCTTATGTTATCAGTGTTTATTATATGTATATCTTCTCTATGCCAACTCATGAAGCGGTTCGCTTAGCAGCTATTCATCGGTATATGGAGACTCTTTATATCTTTTTACTGGTGTATTTAGCGATGGTTCTTTTATTATTGTTTAATAAGGTGAATCATAAGGAGTCTAATATTGAACGATTTATAGTGGCTAGTTTAGTCTGTTTGAGTGTTGGGTTATTCACAGTAAAGTTTCAAGAGGTTTACCGGTCTAGTCGCGATCCTTACCAAAATCCGTCTCAAGAAATAAAAATGCTAGTGGAACAGGTGAATGAGCCGATTGAGGTGTTACATATTATTTCTAGTGATGAATACCGCGTTAAATCAGGGTATTTGGAATATGCTGGTATATTTTATACGATGACTTCTCAAGTTGATGTTATCTATGAAGAAGGGATTCTTCATTCGGGTATTTTTGAAGAAACAGTAGGGGAGTATCGTTTGTATCTTCCTTAGTTAAATAAACCATCAATGCGAAAATGAGTCAAAAGGTGGGGGAAGATATAATAAAGAAAAATTGCATTGATGCGACAAAAAAGTCCTGAAAGTGAGTTGTTCACTAACAGGACTTTTTTGGTTAATTATCATGAGATAAAAAGAATGGAGATAATCGGGCTTGAACCGACGACCTCTTGCATGCCATGCAAGCGCTCTCCCAACTGAGCTATACCCCCTAGACAACTTCTAATATACCTCAATCAGAAGTAGGTTTCAAGCAAAATAAACAATTATTTATTTTTGTATATTTTTCTGTTAGAATAGATCATGCAAACAAAAAAAGAGGAGGGAAGAGGATGAGACGATACTTTTATATCGCAGTAGGATTCATCTCATTTGGTTTAGGAGCAGCAGGAGCGGCTTTGCCATTATTACCAACAACGCCATTTTTATTATTGTCTGCTTATTGCTTTAGCCGTAGCTCAAAAAGATTCCATGAATGGCTCATTCAAACTAAGTTATATGATTTTTATGTCTCTGATTGGATTGAAACAAGATCAATCCCTCGAAAGAAGAAGTACTCCATTTTATTGAGTATTTATGTATTAATGGGCATATCAATTTACTTTATTCCATTTATGATTGGTAAAATACTTTTATCAATGATGGTCATTGCGCAAACATATATTATTTTATTCGTTGTGCCAGATCGTCATTAACAAAAATAAAACGTCTCTTAAAAGAAACAAGAGATGTTTTTTTCATCCCCACCTAACTTATTATGTAAACCCAAAGGAAAATTAAAAAAATTTATTATAACTAATCACAGTGAATAAGACTATACAACCTCTTTTAGAAGTGTTAGCATAGTGAATTGAGAAAGGGGTAAACGATATGAACGTGACACTTTTAATCTTTATTTTTGTCATTAATTTAGGATATATTTCTTTAAACACACTAAGAGTGCTACTGATGATGAGAGGGTATCGTAAGATCGCGCCGGTTATTGCGATGATCGAAGTCATCATCTATACTCTAGGACTGTCGATTGTTATGAGATACATTGACCAACCTATTTACTTATTAACTTATGCCTTTGGATTCGGTATGGGAATTATGCTTGGTATGCTGATTGAAGAAAAGCTTGCTTTAGGTTACGCAGTTATTCAAATTATCATTAAAGAACAAGATGCTGATCTAGCAGACCAATTGAGAGAATTAGGTTACGGGGTAACGGTACAAGAAGCTTATGGACGTGAAGGAAATCGAATAATTCTAACAGTTTTATCTTCGCGTAAAAATGAAGCATTATTATATGATTCTTTAAATAAACTTGCTCCTCATGCGTTCTATTTTTCCTTTGAAACCAAATATATCAACGGAGGATTTTGGTCTAAGAAAATACAACGACGTATGGATCAAACATCAAGTCATTCATAAAGGAGAATTATATGTCTAAAAAAATCCATTTGTTCATTACGAGTGATACCCATGCGAATTGGTCACTTAACCCACCATCTTTATACCAAACAAGTCACGTCTTAAAGTCTTTACAAAAGCAGCACGCTCAAGATGAGGTAATTACAATTGACTTAGGAGATTTTATTCAAGGAACGGGTTTTGCGACCTATTTTAGTCAAATTGAAGAAGACGGTAGCGTATTTTCCGACGCAATGAATGCATTGAACTACGATTATCAGGTGATCGGCAACCATGAATTTAACTTTGGCTTATCTTATTTGACCGAAACATTATCCCAGTTAAAAAGCCAAATCCTTTGTTCTAATATTTTAAATAAAGAAACCAAACAACCTTTTATGGGAAAACCGTATACCATCATTGAAAAAAATGGTTTGAAGATGGGATTGATTGGTGCAACCACTCAATATATCCCTAACTGGGAGCCGCCTCAAAACTATGAAGGGTTAGTTTTTAAAGATATGATAGAAGCGGTAGGATCTTATATTGATGAATTACGACCCAAAGTGGACCTATTGGTGGTGGCTTATCATGGAGGTTTCGAAGCCGATTTAGAAACTTTCGAATTAACTGAATTAGACACCGGAGAAAATCAAGGAAGTCGTCTACTCAAAGAATACCCTGAAATCGACCTCTTATTGACTGGACATCAGCACCGCGTGATTAATACTAAAGTTAATGATACATACGTCATCCAGCCAGGCAGAAGTGGAGAATACATTGGTCATATTACGATTGATTCGTTGGGGAATATAACAAGCGAACTAGTGAGTACGATCGATGCTTGTATGGATGAAGAATTAATGAAGGAGTTGGCCCCTAAAGCTCAGAAAGCTCAAAAGTGGCTCAATACTTCCTTCGGTGTGGCACCCATTCTTATTCCGACAGAAGATGAGGGGATAGCTCGGGCTCAAGGAATTCCTTTTATTGAATTAATTAATTATATTCAACTTCAAGAAACAGACGCTGATTTTAGTGCGGCTGCTTTAATTAATGATGGCTTTAAATCCTTTAAAGGTGCAATTACAAATGAAGTATTGTTACAAGCTTATCCATTTTTCAATTTAATTGCTAAAGTCGCAGTTACTGGCCAGGACTTATACGATATTATGGAGTATAACTATCAGTACTATCAGTTAGATAACGAAAATCAACTTGTAGTAAATCCTACTTATAAAGAGCCTAAGCCTAAGCATTATAATCGCGATCTATTTAGCGGACTTAAAACAGTTGTAGATATGACTAAACCGCAAGAACAACGCATTATACAATTAATCGATGAATCCACAAATGAGCCAATTCAACGAGATAAATTATATACTTTAGCCGTGTCCCAATACCGTGCATCTGGTGGGGGGAACTTCAACACTTTTACACCTGATAAGCTCTTAATGATTACACAACAAGATATCGCTACATTAATTCCACAGTATATTCAAAAAATGACCCAAAATGAGTGGGATCAAATTAATACCCACTATCAACATGTACAGTGGACTCCAAATGTAGAATTTAGTAAAATAAATGATTTATAACATAAAAACTCCCCATTATCATTCTCGATAATAGGGGAGTTTCGTCTATTAATTTACGCTAGGTGCATTTTCCCATACTGCGCGGTCGGCCCCATTCGTTGTATCAGAGATTGCTTTAGCAACGTCTTCTGTTTGATACAATTCAACGATATGCTTATACAATTCGTTATCTTTATTTTCTTCTTTCGTTGCGATAACGTTTTTGTAAGCTTCGTTTAATTTTTGAGGCTCTTCAGCATCAACAAAAATAGCTTCGCTTAATTTTAACCCCGCATCGGTTGCAAAGTTTGTATTAATAAACGCTGCATCGACATCTTCTAAAGCGATTGCTAATTGAGCAGCATCTAACTCCTCAAACTTAAAGTTTTTAGGGTTATCTGTAATATCTTCAGGAGTGACTAACACACCTTTAGATTGATCAACTTCAATTAATCCAGCGATTTCTAATGCTAAAATCGCGCGACCACCATTTGTTGGATCGTTTGGAATCGCAATCGTAGCACCTTCTGGCAGCTCAGAAACATCATCATACTTATTAGAATAAAGACCCATTGGAGAAACAAAAGTAAACCCAATTGGAACAATATCCCCGTCATTCGCTTCGTTCCAATCATCTAAAAAAGCAATGTGTTGGAAGGCATTTAAATCTAATGAACCATCTTGTAACGCTGCGTTTGGCTGCACATAGTCAGTAAATGTGGTTAAATCAATATTAATTCCTTCGTCTTTAGCAGAATTAACAACAATTTGCCATACATCTTCGCTAGCGCCTGTCATGATACCGACCTTTACTTCCTCGCCATCAAAAGGTTTATCCTGAGCTAAAGCAGTCACCGACAAAACATTTATTAATAAGCTCATGGACAATAAACCCTTCACTGTGCGTTTAATAAAAGACTTCATAACTATCGCTCCTCACTGTAATATAAATCACGTTTAATCAAACGTTAATCAAAATTTAACATTAAAGAAAATGAAAGTCAACAAAAAAGGCAAAGAATATTAAAATTCTTTGTCTCTATAATTATTTTTTATCTTTAATAAACCCTTCATAAGCCATTGCATAAGGCTTTGGTTCAACATACTTTCATGACCTTTTTCGCCAACTAATTTTCCGTTTTCAGCCATTAATTGACCGCGCAAGAAGACTTTTTCAAAACGACCGATTCGTGGGAAGCCTTCATAAGTAGAATAGTCTGTTCCTTCGCAGCTATCTGCATGAGAGAATGTGCCACGAAACTCTGGGTCAAAAATGACAATGTCTGCATCTGGTCCAGGAGCTAGACTACCTTTTTGAGGGTAAATACCAGAAATTTTAGCTGGATTTGTAGAAGTTAACTCTACAAAACGTTATCTTGAAATTCTACCTTTATCGACGCCTTGAGCCTAAATCGTTGATAATTGTTCTTGCATACCTGTTGCGTCGACCACTTCGGTCCATATACATAGCAAATGTCGCACTTAAGAAGAAGAGAATGAAGTAATCGGCGATAAAGCCACCCATTCCGTTAACGAACGAAGTTTCATCCCCTAAAAATGACTCTGCAAAGGGCATTCCACTCATCACTACAACGATGAATATACCTACTAATGACATGAAAATAGAATTCCGCTGCTTAAATACGCCGTAAATAACAACAGCAATTGCCAAAATAAAACCTAAAATACTCAGCATGGAAAACCTCCTTTTAAAATTAACTCTAATTATAATGGCCCACTGTATTAAAGCAAACGCTTTCTTTTTAACGATTACTATAATAGTTATTAACTATAGAATTAAACTTAATAAAGATAAATATTTAACCGATAAGTGTATGTTTTTATTCTATAAAAACTAATAAGTGTAATAAGCTAAATAAGACGTTTCGGCTATAATAACAATTTAAATATTGCTATTGGCTATTTCTCATAAAATATACATGTGAAAATAAGCATTTATGTTAACGCTTGATCTAAAACACTTCATTTTATATTGATTACAACTTGTCGTTTTGGGCTGTTTATAAATTTGGCTTAAAACGTATAGTAGTAACCTTAGTAAAAATAAATTAATTATAAAGATTACTAAATCTCTTTCATTACACTTTTTAATATGCTATGATTATCACAATAAAAAGAAAGGAAGTGTTGGGATGAAAGTTGTTATCATCGGAACAAACCATGCAGGAATTGCTGCAGCAAACACACTTTTAGATAATTATAAAGATATTGAAGTAGTCATGTTAGATAAAAACTCTAACTTAAGCTATTTAGGATGCGGAACTGCCTTATGGGTAGGTCGTCAGATCCCAGGAAATGACGGATTATTCTATACAAACCAAAAAGACTTCGAGAAAAAAGGTGCTAAAATCTCTTTAGAAACAGAAGTAGAAAATATTGACTTCGATAAAAAGGTCGTTTATGCCACAAATTCTAAAGGTGAGAAAGTAGAAGAGTCATTCGATAAGCTTATTTTAGCAACGGGTTCAAAACCGATTTCACCACGCATTCCAGGTAATGACTTAGACGGACTCCATTTCTTAAAGTTATTCCAAGAAGCTCAAGCAGTAGAAGAAGAGTTTGCCAATGAAGACGTTAAAAACGTTGCAGTTATTGGTGCAGGATACATTGGTGTAGAGATTGCTGAAGCTGCTAAACGTCGTGGCAAAAATGTCTTATTATTCGACGCAGCAGAAACTTCTCTATCAAGCTACTACGATCCAGAGTTTGCTAAGTTAATGGATAAAAACTTAGAAGAACATGGCTTAGAACTACACTTCAATGAATTAGCAACTGAGTACGTTGGTGACGAAAACGGACGTGTTAAACAATTAGTTACTAATAAAGGAACTTATGACGTTGACGTTATTATTAACGCAATCGGCTTCTTACCAAATGCTGAGTTAGGTAAAGACGACTTAGAATTATTCCAAAATGGAGCTTACTTAGTTGACCGCACCTTCAAAACAAGCAACCCAGATGTTTACGCCATTGGTGACTGCGCAACAAACTACTCAAATGCGATTCAAGACACAGCCTATATCGCACTAGCAAGTAATGCTGTTCGCTCAGGAATTGTTGCTGCTCATAACATCGGCGGTACAGCATTGGAAGGCGCTGGTATTCAGGGATCTAACGGTATTAATATCTTTAAATTAAAGATGGTATCTACCGGATTAAGTAAAAAAGCAGCGGAAGTTGCAGGTTATGAAGTGGGTGTGAGTGATTTAGAAGACACACAATTCCCGAACTTTATGCCAGAAAATGCTAAAGTAAAAATTCGTCTAGTTTACGACAAAATCACGCGTCGTTTACTTGGTGCACAATTAGCATCAGAGTACGATGTCTCGTTAGTTATTCATATGTTCTCGCTAGCTATTCAAGAAGGCTTAACGATCGATAAGCTAGCGTTATTAGATATTTTCTTCTTACCACACTTCAATAAGCCATATAACTACATTACAGTCGCAGCACTACAAGCAAACGACGAAACAGATTTAGATTCTGATCTATAAAATTTAATCATTCATCCTTCGAAGACTTAGGTAAATCAACCTAAGTCTTTTTATGTTCGCATCAATAAGTGGTAGTTTTCATTCATGCACACTTTATGGTTATTCGTGTCATCATTCTCTAACAAAAAGAGGAAGAACATATAATAGAAGTAAAAAAACAAATGGAGAAAAGTATATGAGATTCTTTTTTAATATTTTGGTGTTGAATTGTTTTTTATAATAATAGGTTGGATATATTGGAAGATAAAAGGCAGTGAAGGTGCGCATAAAAAATATAAGATGCTTCGAAATATACTGATTTTTAGAAGTTTATTTTATCTAATTTGGGATCTTTCATTCCGATAATATTTATTCCATTCCGTTTTGTTTAAAATGAATATTTTTTTGTAAATTTCAAGTATAAATTAGCCACTAGCTACAAATTTTCACAAACCTTGAACTGTGGCAGTGTTAGTTAGCTTTAGTATCTTGTCTAATCTTTAGGCCTTTACTTGGAAGCTCCGGCATGATGCTCGCGATTAGCGAGCTGGAGCCAGGCTCTGGATAGGATGTCCAAAGAGCACTTCCAGTGTATTATGCTGGACTAGGATCCAAGTCAAGGCCTTAATGTTACGCAGCATGTCGCTGGGTGTATAAAGCCCGTGCAAACAGTTCGTGTGCTGTGGCATAGCCAAACTGTTTACGTGGATAATCATTCATCCAC
>NZ_FNEL01000060.1 GCF_900100125.1 Dolosicoccus paucivorans
AAAGCATCTGGTTGAAGAATACTACGACCAAAAGAAATACACAAAAGCTTGCGAGACCTTAGATAATGGCTTCGAAGATGCCTTTCAATATACTGTCCTAGGTAGCTCCCACAATCGACTAAAAAGTACCAATCTTCTTGAACGATTAAACCAAGAGGTTCGCAGAAGAGAAAAGATCATTCGAATCTTTCCAAATCATGCTTCAGCCAATCGATTAATTGGTGCTGTCCTCATGGACACACATGATGAATGGATAAGTTCTACAAGAAAATATATTAAGTTTGACCAGTAAGAGACCGGTAAAACATTGTATAGTATTTTACACAGGATTGTGGACTTGACTCAAAAAGCTGTCAAATCGTTTTTTATTACTTTGTAAAAAGGAAGTAAAGAACTGAAAATAATAAACCTGAATTGTTTAAAAAGTGAACCATAATCGCATCTTCTAATCGACCACGACGTTTGTAAGTCAGATAAAATCCAAGTCCAAGAATAAAATATAAAATAAACTCTCCTATATTTGAAACGTGTAAAAGAGAAAAAATAGCAGATAAGACAATCGCTTGAATCCAGCCGTAAGTATTATTAAACAATAATCGCGTTCCGAACCCTCTAAAGACTAACTCTTCGAAAAATGGTGCGATAAACGTCGTCGACACTAAAAAGAGTAAATTACTGATAAGCGGTGCAGCTTGTAAATTCATCATCAACTCATTGATAATCGTATCGTTAGCACTTAGATCAGTTCCATAAATTTTTGTTAGTAACAAAGTACCCGCAATAGCAATCACTCGTAACACTAAAAACATCCCAAAGTTCCAAAGCCAGTCGGCTCTTTCCAAACGTTTAAAATAGTCTCTCGTTCGTAAATTATAACGCTTTGACAATAAATTAAATAAATATACGAGTATTGCTCCGTAAATAATTAAAAAGATCCACTGTTGCATAGGAGATAAGACGTTAATCATAACCAAAGGCAATGAGTTGAGTAAAAGGACCATTAATACGAGTAGCAACCAAGCTACGATATGAATAACAGTTGTCATTTTACACCTCTTCTTTCGTTTCGTAAGCTTTACCTTGTTTAATGTAAACTGATAAAACAGCGATATCAGAAGGGTTTACACCACTGACACGACTTGCTTGGGCAAGAGTTCTCGGTTGAATCAATTTCAATCGTTCTCTTGCTTCAACGGCTAAGTTATCAATTTGATCGTAATCTAAGTGTTCAGGAATTAAACGATTTTCCATCGCTTTGACTTTCTCTACTTTGCGATTTGCTTTGGCGATATAGCCGTCATATTTAATTTGAATCTCGACTTGTTCTCCTACTTGGCGGCTAACAGGACCTTCTGGGTGAGGAATAATTTCTACTAAGTCATGATACTTAATTTCCGGACGTCTTAACAATTCGCTGGCTAAAATACCATCTTTTAGTGGAGTTGAATTAACTCGTTCCATATATTCACTTAAACCAGGAGTATTAGGTGTTAAACGAATGGATGAAAGGCGCTCAATTTCCATTTCCACTGCCTGCTTTTTCTGTGTAAAAGCTTCATACACGTCAGGTTTAACAAGGCCAATGTCAAAACCTTTTTGTGTTAAACGTAAGTCCGCATTGTCATGGCGAAGAAGTAAGCGATATTCTGCTCGAGACGTTAATAGACGATAAGGTTCTGTGGTCCCTTTAGTGACTAAGTCATCGATCATTACCCCGATGTACGCTTCACTTCGTTGTAAAATAAAGGGCTCTTTTCCTTGAACTTTTAACGCGGCGTTAATACCAGCGATAAGTCCTTGCCCTGCTGCTTCTTCATATCCACTTGTTCCATTCATTTGACCAGCTGTAAATAGTGACTCAATTGTTTTCAATTCAAGGGTTAATTGAAGTTGGTGAGGAATAACGACGTCATATTCAATCGCGTACCCTGGACGCATCAAACGGGCTTCTTCTAGTCCTTCAATCGATCTTAACATTGAAATCTGAACTTCTTCCGGTAAAGAGGTTGATAAACCTTGAACGTACATTTCTTTTGTTGTTAAACCTTCAGGTTCAATGAAGACTTGATGGCGTGGCTTATCACTAAAACGAGTAATCTTATCTTCAATTGAAGGACAGTACCGCGCTCCTACACCTTCAATAATTCCAGAATACATAGGAGTTCGGTGAATATTTTCTTGAATAATTTCGTGAGTGGTTAAATTCGTATGGGTTAACCAACAAGGAACACTTTCTTCCAAATAATCTTCATCAGGAGTCATAAATGAAAAATGGTTCGGTTCTTCGTCACCCGGTTGAATGAGCATTTTATCAAAGTTAAGTGAGTCACGGTGAACTCTAGCTGGAGTTCCTGTTTTAAAGCGAGCCAATTCAATACCTAACTCTAATAAGTGTTCAGACAACTTAATAGAAGGGAGTGTATTATTAGGTCCCGAAGAATAGGTCACTTCTCCGATGTGGATTTTACCTCTGGAAGACGTTCCTGCCGTAAGGACGACAGCTTTCGAACGGTAGATGGCACCTTGATCGGTAATGACCCCTTTACACACACCGTCTTCAATGACTAAACGTTCCACCAGTCCTTGACGTAATGTTAAGTTTGGTTCGTCTTCTAGTACTTGTTTCATTGTCTGTGCGTAATCATTTTTGTCTGCTTGAGCTCTTAAAGCTTGAACTGCTGGGCCCTTACTTGTATTTAACAAGCGCATTTGAATGTAGGTTTTGTCAATATTGCGTCCCATCTCGCCGCCTAAAGCATCGATTTCACGAACGACAACCCCTTTTGCCGGTCCTCCAATAGACGGGTTACATGGCATAAAGGCTACCATATCTAAGTTCAACGTTAACAGTAAAGTTTCACACCCCATACGTGCCGCAGCGAGAGCCGATTCAGACCCTGCATGGCCTGCTCCTACAACAATCACATCATAGGTTTCTGCTTCAAATGTATGCATTACTTTCATCCTCTCTTAATTCATATTTTCATAAAAAGTCACATTATGATCGATCAATACTTCATCTTGATAAACAAATTTAGCCGAAAAGAACGGACTACCTTTTAACACCCATTGTAAAAAGATATAATCGCCTTCCCAAGTAGGTTTTAACATCACTTCATCATAGTTTACCCATTCTAACGTGCCTTCATCACATTCAATCAATTCGCCTTCAAATTCAGTTACATGAAAAACATAACTATACCAATCATGTTCTGGAGTAAATTCAGGAAAAGTAATAACCCCTCGCATGGTCATTTGTTTGACCGTCAGTCCGGTTTCTTCTTTAATTTCTCTAACGGCACATTCTTCTGGTGTCTCGCCGGGTTCAAATTTACCACCGACGCTAATCCATTTACCAAAATGATGGTCATCTTTTTGTTTATTACGATGGAGCATCAATAATTGCTCTCCGTTATCGATATAACAAATGGTCGCTAATCTCGTCACTTAATCCCTACTTTCCTAAACAAAACTCACTAAAGAGTTTGGTTAATAATTCATCTTGAACACTTTCACCGATAATTTCTCCTAATACATTCCATGCATGAGTAAAATCGATTTGAATTAAATCAACAGGAATCATCATCTCAGTTGCTTCAATCACTTCATCTAAAGAATCCATAGCTTCTTGAAGAAGTTGAGTGTGTCGTGTATTTAATAAGTAGTTAATATCGGCTGACTCTAGTTGGCCTTTAAAGAAGCGTTCTTCAATTTGACTTTCTAAATCGTCTAATCCTTCTTGAGTCATCACTGAAGCAGTGACAATGTCTTTTGCTTCTACCCACGGTGCTAAATCTTCGGTTCTTACTTTGGTTGGTAAATCTTGTTTATTCAAAATAATAATTCGATTTCTTCCATGAGTTATTTCGAGTAGTTGTTGGTCTTCTTGGCTAAATTCTTCTGCTTGGTTAATAAGTAAAATAATTAAATCAGCTTGATCCATGGCTTGCTTACTGCGCTCAATTCCAATCGCTTCAACCACATCATCCGTTTGTCGAATTCCAGCTGTATCGACTAAATGAAGCGGAATTCCTCGCACACTAACAAATTCTTCAACTGTATCTCGAGTGGTTCCGGCGATTTCTGTAACAATTGCCTTTTCTTCACCAACTAAATAGTTAAGGAGTGATGATTTCCCAACATTTGGTCGACCAATAATGGCGGTATTGATTCCTTGGCGGAAAATTTTACCTCGTTGAGCTTTGTCTAAAATCAATTGAATTTTTTCTTTGACAGAGATGGCCGTTTCTTTTAATTGGGTCATTGAAAGTTCTTCTACGTCATCATACTCCGGATAATCAATTGTCACTTCAACGGTTGCGAGGGTTTGGAGCATTTCTTGTCTTAATTCGCGAATAGGCTTTGACAAACCCCCTTGTAGTTGACTCATCGAAGCAGTCATAGCTTTTTTAGATTTAGCTTGAATTAAGTCCATAATCGCTTCGGCTTGGGATAAATCAATTCGTCCATTCAAAAAAGCACGCTGAGTAAATTCGCCTGGTTCTGCTAAGCGAGCGCCGGCTTGTAAAAGAGCTTCTAATACACTTTGAACAGCAATAATTCCTCCGTGGGTATTAATTTCAATAATATCTTCTGTTGTAAAAGATTTAGGGCCCTTCATAACAGTAACCATGACTTCATCCAATACCTCGTTTGTCCTCGGATCAATAATATGCCCATAATGAATAGTATGAGTGGGTACTTTTGTTAAATCTTTTCCTTTATATACGCGGTTAGCAATCTCAATTGCTTCTTCACCAGACATTCGAACAATTCCAATAGCTCCTTCGCCTAAGGCGGTCGAAATGGCTGCGATCGTATCCATTTGATACATTTAGACCTTCTCCTTTTCATAATTTTCAATAAAAAAAGTGCACACTATCCCTATGACACAGGTATAGTAAGCACTTTGACTGCTAATATTTAATTCTCTAGGTAGTATACAAAATTTACTGATAAGATGCAACTTTCCTCAATTAAAATTGGTATTTCCTAAATTTTACGCTATATTAAAAGTACCAATTAAATTAAAGGAGATAGTTAATATGTCACGAAAAATTTATACAGCTGATACACTTAACGTTTCAGGACCCTACTCTCACGCAGTAGATGGAGGCGATTACGTATTCTTTTCCGGTCAAACCGCTTTAAACGCTCATGCGATTAAAGAAAAAGGAACGATCGCTGAACAAACTCATGCCACATTTGAGAACTTACAAGATGTGTTAAAAGAAGCAGGACTGACATTGGAACACGTCGTTAAAGTCAATGCCTACTTAACATCGATGGATCACTTTGAAGAAATGAACGAAGTATATAAAACTTATTTTAACGCCCCTTACCCTGCTAGAACGTGCGTTGCTGTTTATCAACTACCTTTAGGTGCTGATTTAGAAATTGAAGTGATTGCGAAGCGCCCTTCGTAATAAAAAAGATCCCCTTTAACCGATCACTGTTAAAGGGGAATTTTTATTCTGGTAAAGGCTCACTAACTTCTTCCAGGGTACTTTCTTGAGAGGTGTTCGGTGTTTGCGAGGTTGTTTCCACTTTATACTCGCCATCCACTTGCCACATCCCTTGTTGAGGGAACATTAAATAATCAGGTAATAAAGGTGTTCCGTTAACTGTCAGTTGAACGTAAGGAACATTATAATAAGCTCCTATCGTTTTGACGATTCCTGGAATGACGCCGTATTCTTGATGAGGGTGTTGATTCATTCCATTCACAATACCTGGTGCAAAATCAACTTGTACTTGTTGATCATTTAATTTTACTACTTGATTTAATTGATTTTCTTGAGTCATCCAATGTAACTTTTGAAATAGAGCCATCCAAACATCTTTTGGCTCACTGTTAGTACGCCATTCAAGCATTTGTTCTACTGGTTCCATTTGTGCTACATTATCTGTCAGCTGGGTTGATTCATAGACAGTAATCGGTTGTAAAAGACTTGCGTCTTCTACTGACTGTTGAACAACCCACGGTGAACCATTAATAACACTAGCTAACAGTCCAACTTCTGGTGCAAAGTAAGTTTTCCACTCGCCGTCGTCAGCTAATTGACTCGTTACTTCAATAACATTTGTATAAGTCTGATCATTTATTTGCGCCGTTTGATAAATTGCGGTGATTTCACTTGGATAGTTTTGGTCATAGCTCCAAGTCGTTCCTACTTGAAGAGGCGCTTGAAGCAACACTAAATGATTATTCGGTTGATTCATATATTGTGTCAATTGATTATTAAAATAATCTGGTTCGTTACTTGAAGCAAACCAAATAATTTGTTGACCGTTCCAACGATACCATTTATGTTCAATGCTATCAGAGCTTACTTCAATTACTTGCATAGCTGCTTGATTGTTATCCATAAATTCTACATATTGTTGAATCACTTGCTGACCATTTGTCATTGATTTTAGTTGGTTAATTTTATTGGGTAAGTAATCCACTAAATTTAACGCGACAGGTTGCTCTAATAGTATCCATGATGAAGGATCAAAATTGACTGCCATCGCTTCTTCTATAGGTGTATCTGGCGTTATCTCTTCCCCTTGAGATGGGTCTACTTGAGACTCTTCGACTTCAAGTTGGGAAACTTCCTCAGTAGGACGATCTTTAGCTTGCTTTGCTTCAATGGATGCTTGAACGTCTTCATTCAAATGAATCATCGGCTCTTTTTTACATCCAGAAAGCAGCAAGCACCCTAAACTGCTTATGAATAATAATTTCTTCATCTGAGAGTCTCCTTTTATTTAATCTGTTTGTATTATATCACAGTTAAAAAGTATCTGCGTTTGGAAATATTAAAGTTTTTACTTTGTACATTAAAATCGCTATGACAAATGGAATAACCCAGCCAAGACCTTCGTCATATAAAGGTAAATAGCTTAAAAAGGGAGTATCTACGTTAAAAGTATTATAAAGAACTGAAAAGAAACTAATCGCTAATACCATGTAAACCGTTAGTCGTGTAAAAAGGGAAGTAAAGTTCATTTTATTTCTTAACAACTCTAAAAATACTAGAGCAATAGCTACAGGATAAATAAATACCAATAAAGGAATCGAGTAAGTTAAAATACTGTCTAAACCAAAGTTTGCAAGAATAGCGCTCGCTATAACCAACAGAAGTAAAATTTGTTGATAACTCCAGCGAGGAAATAGTTTATGGAAATATTCCGATAAAGAAGTCAACAAACCAACGCACGTATTTAAACAAGCGACTGTAAAAATTAAAGCTAACATAACAGCACCTATTCTTCCAAAAGCACTTATTGCTGCAATATATAATATTTGTGCCCCATTAGTTGCTTCTGCTACATATCCACTCATTGTATAACCTACATAAGCTAAGACACTATAGATAATCGCTAAAATACTTCCAGCTAACGTTCCGATTTGAATGGTGACTTTAGGAAGAGCCTCTTTAGAAACGCCATATTGTTTCAACGCTAAAGCAACCACTAGCCCAAACGCCAAAGAAGCAATAACATCAAGGGTATTGTATCCAGCGATAATTCCTCCTGTAAAAGCCCCGTCGTTATAAGGCGGTAAAACGGTTGGATCAATATTGTGATGGGTGGTCGCAACACCGATGACTAAAATAATAATTAAAACTATTAAACTAGGCGCTGTAATTCGTCCAATTCGTTGGACTATTTTACCCGGTTTTCGACTAAGTGAATACGCTGCAATAAAAAAGATTACTGTATAAATTAATTGAGGTAAAAAGTTTCCGCCGTCTTGTTGTAAGTAAGGCGCAACAACCATTTCATAAGGCGTACTTCCAGCTCTAGGAATCGCCACACCAGGACCTATCAAAAGAAGAGAAGTAAAAACAAAAAAGCGACTAAAGGGCTTACTTACTTGCTCACTTAATTGAATCATATCACCTGCTTTAGCAACGGCAGCCACCCCTAAAATCGATAAAACAACCCCACTTAAAATAAAACCTACTAATGCCCACAATGTTTGTTCTCCTGCTTCTTTAGCAAGAAAAGGCGGGAAAATTAAATTGCCTGCGCCAAAAAACAATCCAAATAACATGACACCGATCGAAATAAATTGACTCTTTGTTAATTTGCTTTCTTTCATATAGTAAAACCCCTTATTTTGTTATTTAACATGAAAAGACAGTCTTTCCCTAAGGAAAAACTGTCCAGAACTTGTTCATTTTAACATGTATTTTCAATGCGAATCAAGATTTTTTTGAAACTAACAGACTGATCGTTTCATAAGGTCTTAAATGCACAATTTTTTGATGTTTAAATCCTTTATAATTGCCGTGTAAATATTTTACCTCTTTACCACTAAATTCAGTAGGCAATTCTACACTAGCCGGCTCATCATAATAATTTGTTAAAACGAGTAAAGCTTCTTCTTGGTAACGACGAATATATCCCATCACTTGAGAATGATCTAATAAAATGCCTTCATATGTTCCTTTAGAAATAACGTCATATTCTTTTCTAAGTTGAATCAGTTGTTGATAGAACTTAAAAATTCCTTCTCGTTGAATTTCTTGCGTCACGTTAATTTCTTCATAGTTTTCAGGCACTTCTACCCAAGGCGTTCCTTGACTAAAGCCAGCGTTTTTAGTGTCATCCCATTGCATTGGTGTACGACTATTATCGCGAGATTTTGACTGAATTATCGCCATTGTTTCTTGGGAAGACTTTCCTTGTTCTAATAAAATCTTATGCATATTACGGGTTTCAATATCATCGTATTGATCAATTTTTTCGTAAGCAGGGTTCGTCATTCCAATTTCTTCACCTTGATAAATATAAGGTGTTCCTCTTAAAAATTGAATCGATTGAGCCAACATTGTTGCGGTTTCATAAGGATAGCGAGTTGTATCACCAAAACGGCTATTAGAGCGAGGTTGATCATGGTTATTTAAAAACAACGCATTCCAACCGCCTCCATCAGACATGCCTTTTTGCCACTCATCAATGATTTCTTTTAATTCGATAAAATCAAATGGAACATCACTCCATTTTTCACCTTCATCATAGTCAACTTTTAAATGATGAAAGTTAAAAATCATACTTAACTCATCTGATTGAGGGTTAGTGTATTTAACACCATTATCTACTGTTGTTGAAGACATTTCACCTACAGTAATAATATCCGTTCTCTTTCCAAAGCTTGCGTGATTTAACTCTTTAATCCATTCGTGAACAATAGGAGTGTCTGTATATAAACTTTTTTCTTGAGCTGAGTTAGGTGCTTGACTGTCTATTAAAACAGGGTCTTTTCCAATCACGTTTAACACGTCAAAACGGAAACCTTTAACACCTTTATCAAGCCAAAAGTTGACAACTTTATATAACTCTTTTCTTACATTTGGATTATGCCAGTTTAAATCTGCTTGAGTGACATCATATAAATGTAAGTAATACTGATCCGTATCACCAAAACGACTCCACGCCGGTCCTCCAAATTTAGAATGCCAATTGGTTGGCAGTGACCCATCTTCTTTAGCAGGTCGTAAATAATAAAAAATCTTGATAGTATTTGTCCCCTTATAGTGACCCCAAAAAGTTAGACTAGATTTTATGAAGAGTTACCCCAATAATGGGTAGCTCTTTTTTGTGTTTCTGAAAGATTCAATAAAGATATAAAACTTAAGTTGCTTCAAGGTGACCAATTTCGCAAGAACAGAGGAGCTGCTAATTGACCTAACCAAAACATCTCATCAGATATCCAGGCTTGTCAAGAGAAAGAGCGAAGCGGCTCTTGATAAGTCTGGATGGTTTGTGAAACCATTGAGGTTAGGTGATTTACGACATGTTTAGGCACTTAAAAGTAATTGTTGTTGTCTGTATTC
>NZ_FNEL01000064.1 GCF_900100125.1 Dolosicoccus paucivorans
TATTTAAGGCGCATGCGCGTTATATTAACCGAAGTAATAATATCCATCGTAAAGTACTTAACTTTTTGAGTCCGAATGAAGTCGTGGCCCAATACTTTGAATCACAAAGTGCTTAATTTTTTCTGGGGGACCGCGGTCCCCCAGAACCCCATTCAATTCTATTTATTTTGTACTAGAACTTTAAGTGTGTGTCACATATGTTTGACTACTCTAGAGTCTTGAGGGAGTGAAAAGTTAACAGAGACTATGATTTCGGGAGAAGATGTGGTATACTTAAGTCCGTTCATTAGAGATAGTCCTTTCTGGATTGTCTTAAGCAGGAGGTATGGTCTCCTGCTTTTTTATTAGCTTGATTTGATAAGTAAATTATATCAAAATCCCGCCAGAACGTTTACTCTAAACATTCTGGCGGGATTATTTTATTAGAGGTCATGGACTTATGTCACAGCCTCTTCTTTTTTTTATTTCATTTAATGGAAATCCTCCTAAATTACTAACTTATAAGTAGATAGTAATTTGGGAGGTGTGTTTTATGATTCAGTGACGTTTGATTATATTTTTATTTCATAGTCTGAAGGTGATATAATAAAAGAAAGGATTCATTAAATGAAGCTATTACCTATCAACGATTTATTATTTAAGAAAGTGTTTACTACTCCAGGAAATGAATATGTTTTAAAAGGATTTGTTCAAGCCGTGTTAGGGCTAGAGTTTGAACACTTAGAAACAAAAGAAACGTATAATATTAAACGAATTAACCCGGAAAAGATTACGCGCACCGAAGTGGATATTTTAGCTCAAACCCTTTCAGGAGAGTACATTACCATTGAGATGCAAGTGAGAAACCATGCAGCGTTTATTGAGCGGACGTTATATTATTTATTCCAAAAGTATAACGATCAATATCAAGTAGACGGGTCTGATAAAGAAGGACCATATACATCTCTTAAGTCAACCTACGGGATTAATATTACAGATTTTAATTTATTCGAACCGGATAGCGACGCAGTGAGGCATTTTGTGTGTTAAAAGATGTTAACAATAATAAGCGTTTAACCGCCTATAAGAAAGCTAAAGGAGTTCAAGCGACTTACTTTAGTTTAAGGAACACTCGCACCAGTCATCCAAATATTGTTTACTGGCAAGTTTTCTTTAAAGGAGAACCCATTCCAAAAGAAGCACCGTACTATATTCATGACGCTGCCGCGATGATCCGATTAGAGAATTTAAGTGAGGAGGAACGTCAAATGGCCGAAGCTATTTCTAAAAGCGAAGCAATCCGCCGAGCTGAACGTCAATACGATATTGAAGAGGGTATTGAATTAGGAATTGAACAAGGAAAACAGGAAGAACAACAACGAATGATTGTTTCAATGTATCAACAGGATCTACCATTAGTCCAGATTGCTTCTATTACTGGCTTATCCATAGGACAAATTAAAGAAATTTTAGAAAATCAAAGTTAAGAACTAAAGACATTATGATTTAAAAGTACAGGTGAAGCTTATGAAAGGACCATTATCTAAAGACGAAACAATCCGCCGAGCCGAACGTCAATACGATATTGAAGAAGGTAGAAAACTTGAACGCCAAAGAATGGTCATTTCCATGTATCAATTAGATTTCCCTTCGACTCAAATTGTTTCTATTGTTGGCTTATCCCTAGAAGAAGTCAATGAGATTATAAAAATAACCCTTAGCTTTATAAGTTTTCCTTCTAAATATAACAAATACCTCGGTTTTTACGCCAAGGTGCTTTAATTTATCTTCCAAAGCTATCCCAAGACGCGTACTGTCCAGCGATTGCTCCGGTAACAAAAGCGGCGGTAATATTGTACCCACCTGTATAACCATTAATATCTAACAATTCTCCGCAAAAATAAAGACCTTCTACTAATTTTGACTCCATTGTTTTTGGCTCGACTTCATCCGTCGTCACACCTCCACCAGTAACAAATCCTTTTTCGATGGGTTCAGTTCCGTAGCCTGTAATATTAAAGGATTTAACTTGTTGCCATAACATTTCTTCTTGAGGCGGGGTTAATTGGCGATAGGGTTGGTCCGGCTTTAATCTTACTTGATTTAAAATAACGAGAGCAAGTCTTTCAGGCATCCATTGTTTTAATAATGTTAAAAGTTCTTTATCTCGCTTGTTCTGAGCATCTTCATTTAGTGACTTAATCGTTTCTTGAGGAGTTAAGTCAATCGATAAATGAGCGAATGGCTCTTTAGAACGGTGTAAATATTGGTTTAAATGACCAGAAGTTCTTAAAATTGCCGGACCTGAATAACCTTTATGGGTAAAGATCATATCCATCTGGTGTTGGGTAATCACTTTGTTGTTTTTATCATATAAGGTGATTAAGACATCTCTTAAAGAAACTCCTTGTAAGGAGCGGTCTTTAATAAATGAATCATTTGAAAGAATCGGTGCTTCTGTAGGATAAAGCCGTTGGATTGTGTGACCGGCAGATTTTGCAAAACCATATCCGTCTCCTGTTGAGCCTGCTCCGGGATAAGCTCGTCCGCCGACCGCAAGGATAACAGATTTTCCATAAATCGGGGGCTGATCTTTTACTTTAATGCCAGTAACGGATTGTTTATCGTCACTAAATACTAATCCTTCAACGACAGCTTTCGTTTGAATTGTCACTCCCACATTCTTGGCTTCTTCTAATAGAGCGTCTAAAATTGTCCTGGCTTTATTCGTCACCGGAAACATACGACCGTGGTCTTCTTCTTTTAATTTCACTCCACGGGATTCAAAAAAGTGAACAATATCTTCTTGATTAAATTGGCTTAATGCACTGTACAAAAATTTACCATTGCCAGGAATGTGATCCACTAATCCTTGAACTGTTGTACGGTTCGTTACATTACACCGTCCGCCTCCTGTAAGTAGTATTTTTCGCCCTAAGACGCGGTTTTTTTCAACGAGTATCGTCGAAGCACCTTGTTGGGCAGAATGAATAGCAGCCATCAAACCACTCGTCCCGCCTCCGACGACAATTACATCATATTGCATAGTATTCTCCTTTATAAATAATTTCCAAAAAAGTCTGCCACTTCATCCATCACTGGTAGATCAACAAAGTGTGGAGCCTCAGCAGGTGAAAAAGTTAAATTAAGTTGTGGGTTGTTCTTAACAAATTGTTCCACAGATTCAAAGGGTACCCGCTCATCTTGACGTCCATGCCAAATAAATAAAGGACGGTCACCTAATTTTCCCGGTTGAGTGGCTAGATTGTAGTAAGAAACCCAACTGAGAAGATGGGAGTAGTCACTGGGTACAAAACGGTCATAATCTATTAAAGCTTGTTGCAAGTAGTTTTGGTAAGCCAGTAAGTCAGGAGTTCCCATCACACAAGCAGCCGTTTTAATTTCTGAATGGTGGGTCAATAGAGCCGCGGTGGTCATTCCACCCATCGAAATACCCCCAACTCCTAACCGATCATTTAAAATAAGTTGGCTCTTTTGGTAATGTTTAACGATAAATTCAAACTCGAACAAATTCGCTTGAATCGTTTGCCAAAAAGTTAAAGAAGGAACGAGCGACATAGCTTGATAACGTTCGCCGTGATGTTTGCTGTCAGGCAATACAACACGAAACCCTTTAGCAGCTAGACGACGTCCTTGGGTGAGGACGAGTTTTTTGGTCATTTGCCAACCATGATAAAAAATAATGGTAGGAAGAGGCTTATTTCGAAGGCGATCAACTGTCACTTCTAAAATAGGAATATCGCCAATATATTTAGATTGTAGAGAAAACTTCACACCTATCGCTCCTTTTAAAAGTTACTTTCATTATAGAAGATGCGACTGTTGAAAGATATCATTCTGCTTAATGTTTTTTGTTTCTAATCCTTTGTAATAAACCATATTAACCGCTCGTTTTATGCAACCAAAAAAGTTGATAAAGTTAATTTTGCAACATACTATTGAAATAGTAAACTAAACCATCAAAAAATAAAACAAACGGAGGATTCATTTCCTCCGTTTTTGTTTGTGTTTATTTAATATCGATAGTGACATTTGCGTAATAATCTAATATTTTTTGCGCCATGTCTAAAGAGATGTTATCTACTTTTCTTTCTCCACGTTTTAAACGATTGATTTGTTCGGGGCGCACACCAATGTTTTGAGCGATAGAATAGCCGGTTTCAGTTTTTATTATTTTAGAGATAGTGGCTATTAAATTATTTGTCATGTTTATCTCCCTTAACGTTAATATATACTTGGGCTAAAATCAATGTTAGAACGACAACGAGAAAAATCATTTCTGATGTTCGCATTTTAAAACCTCCTTTGATATAATTAACAACAGAAGAGGGTGGCGTCCCTTCTCTATTGCCTTGCTTAAGCTTGTTTGAGCGAGGCCCTTTTTTCTTTATTTAATAGCTTCAACTCTTCTAATTGTTCTTTCAACATCTCGGCTAAAAAAGTGTTTGAAACTTACAATCAACGCGGTACCATGGAAAACTACATTAAAGAAGCCAAGAACAGCTTCTTCTTTGATAAAACAGATAGTCCCAGATTCATTGAAAACGAGGCCCGCATGATGATTAGCCTGTTGGCGTACAATTCGGTTAACTTCTTACGCACCTTGTGTTTTGAGCCAAAATCAAAAGGACTCCAAGTAGACACAATCCGTTTCCGTCTATTCAAAGTGGCTGGAAAACTCGTCAGCACGGCAAGACAAATGTATTTAAAACTATCAAGTTCTCATGTTTATCAGCGAGAGTTTTATGCCGTATTCAGGAAAATCCAAAGGATTCGGCAGTACATTTAAAGAACCTGATTTTTAAAAAAAAGTTTAAATGGCCCAGGGAGAAGTGCGCCCAAAATTTGAGTTTGAAAAGTAAAAAGTCTCAAAATAATTAAATAGACCGAAAAAAATTAAATAATTAGGATAGAAAATGGAAAACGATAAAGAAAATATAACAATATTTAAAAACAGCCTCTGAAATTAGAGGTATGAATTATTCAGGATTTCTACTCAAATTTTAAGAATATAAAATATTTTATGTAATATGCGTTATAATAACCGTGTGAAATTTACTGAACATATAATTTCAATTTAAGGAGTTTTATTTAGTGAATAAAATCGATATCAATGCTCCGATTGCTCAAATTATTGATGAGCACCCAGAACTTTTAGAGGTTTTTGTTGAAATGGGCTTTAAGCCTTTAGAAAATAAGACAATGTATAAAACTTTAGGTTATAAAGTAACTTTAAAGCAGGGAGCAAAATTGCTTGGAAAATCTATTGACGATATTATTCAAAATCTGAAATGGAATGGCTATGAGGTTAAAGGAGATTAAATGGATAATAAAAATTTAGCACAACAAAGAATCGATGTATTAGAAGATATTTTAGTACGACTTCATCGTGGCGCTGATCCAGATTCAGTTCAGGATGATTTCGAAGAGCATTTTAGTGATGTCTCAGCGATTGAGATTGCGGCAATGGAGCAGCAAATTATTTTTGATCATGGTGAAGTAACTTATGAAGACGTTTTAAAGCTTTGTAACGTGCATGCTCGTACGTTCGAAAATAGTATTCAAGATGGAAATGGTTATGAAATCGACCATCCAGGGCATCCAGTACGCGTCTTTAAAGATGAGAACTTAGCGTTACAAGCAACTCTTTTACGTATTTATAATATTTTAAATGCACTTGAAGCGGACCCAGAAGTTGCCATGGTAGAGGGTATTTATCAGGGCTTAAGCAATCAATTTAATATATTAGGTCAATTTGAAAAACATTATGAACGAAAAGAGAAACTATTTTTTCCATTTTTAGAAAAAAAGAATTATCAAGCCCCACCTAAAGTCATGTGGGCGAAAGATGATGAAATTCGAGAACTTTTCTATACGACGAAAAAAGCTGCTGATAACTTACCTGAAAGCTCACTAGAAGATATGCGTGCAAAATTTGAAGCTTTTGAATTTGAATTTAAAGAAATGATTTTCAAAGAAGAAGCTATTTTGATTAATATCCTGTTAGATTCCTTAGATCGAGCAGAGTGGTATCAAATTGCGCAGGAAAGTGGCACGTATGGCTATGCAATTATCAATCCACCGACGGAAGTTTGGGAACCTGAACTTGAGGAAGAAGAAGTTGTTGAAGTAGAAACAGTAGAAGTAGCAGCAAAACCTGAAACTGTGATTACGCCAGCACTACCAGTCTCCACTGAAACACACCTTGAAAGTAAAGAAGTGCAGTTCCAAGGGGGCACAGTGACTTTAACTCTCAAACAAAATATGGATGGGCAAGCATTAGATAGAAATCAGTTGCACACGACTTCAGGTGGAGACTTATCGCTAAACAATATTCAGGCGTTGATGGATTATATGCCACAAGAGGTAACGGTTATTGGTTTAGATGAAAGTATTCAATACGTTAACCAACCGAATAGTATACGTTCGATTAATTATGGACTGAATGATTTATTTGATGCAGAGGAAGCAACGGCGATTCGTAAACAACTGCAGTTGGTCCAAGATCAGCCAGAAAATAAACTTTTACGTGAAATTACGGACTCAGGTTATGAAATAAGTTACCAAGCTTTATATGATACGAATGAAGTATTGACCGGTCTTGTGGTGTTAAAAGAAGATATCAAGCCTTTTAGAGAACTTGAAGGTGGATTGAAAAGAAAGTTTCGTCCATTAGAGGAAGTAAATGATGAAATTATCTATTCATCCGTTATAGCAAGAACGAGTATGTCAGTTGTTGATCAATTTCCAGGAATTGAAACGCAGAAAATCAAAATTTCTGGTGCAGAATTAATGATTAGTTTTGAAAAAAATGCAACCCAACAAAAAGATTCTAGTATAGACAGAGATGTGTTGATTGATTTTCACGAAGGCCAGTTAAGCTTGAATCAAATCGAATACATTTTTAACGCGCTACCTTTTGAGGTCACTTATGTTAACGCTGAGCGCATTTTTAAGTATTTTAACCAAGCGATACCGCACGCGGATATGATTTTTAAGCGCAGTCCGGTACAATTGGACCGTGAATTACAGTTTTGCCATCCACCTAACATTTGGCCACGTGTGAATGAGCTGGTCAATGATCTCGAAGCAAAGCGTCGTCGCGAAGAAAATTTATGGTTTGAACAAGTAAGCCATAATCGCTTTGTACACGTGAGATATTTAGGAATGTTTGACAGTTCCGGTGCGTTCATTGGGATTTTTGAACAAGTGCGCAATATTAAACCGTATTTTTAATAAAATATAAAAAACCGTCCGCTAGTTTGAGCTGCTCCCCTAAAGTTGGACACTAGATCCAACTTTAGGGGAGTTTTGTATGAAATATAAAAAATATTGTTTTGAATTTAAACTTAAATTTCAAGTTTAAGTTAGCCATTATATATTTCCTCCAAGTTTCGTCAAGGCACGCTTCGCTCTAAAGGCCTTGACAAAACTTTCCAGAAATATGCTGAATGTTTAACTGCTTTTGGCAGTCTATTTATCAAAGGCTGTGTCATAAATGTTTGACTTCTCTACAAAAAAATTAAAAAAACTCTCCTCTAAATCTTGACTTTAACCTTGATTCTAGGTAAGATTAATAACGGTATTGTTTGCCACCACTATGAGCCCCGGAATCTCATAAGTTTTGTCAAACAACTAGATATTAGATTATGGAGGAATTAAACGTGCGTACAACATATATGGCTAAAAAGAACGAAGTTGAACGTAACTGGGTTGTAGTGGACGCAACAGATATCCCATTAGGTCGTTTATCAACTGTCGTTGCTTCAATTTTACGTGGTAAAAATAAACCAACTTACACTCCCCACGTTGATACAGGGGACTTTGTTATTGTAATTAATGCAGATAAGGTGCATTTAACAGGTAAAAAGCATACTGACAAAGTTTACTACCGTCACTCAGGACACCCAGGTGGTATCAAGTCTGTTACAGCAGGAGAGTTATTGGAACGTAACCCTCAACGCTTAGTGGAGCAGTCAATTAAAGGAATGCTTCCAGATACTCGCTTAGGTCGTAAACAATTTACAAAATTACATGTCTATGCAGGTTCAGAGCACAACCATGTTGCACAACAACCTAAAGCATTAGACATTACAAAATTAATTTAAGGAGGGAATTATAAATGGCTAAAGCACAATATTTTGGTACAGGTCGTCGTAAAAGATCAACCGCTCGTGTACGTTTATTGCCAGGAACAGGGAACTTTACAATTAATGGTAAAGCGCTAGATGAGTATATCCCATTCCCTCACTTACACGAAGACATCAAGCAACCACTAAACATTACAGAAACAGTAGGTACCTATGACATTGTTGTTAACGTAAACGGTGGTGGATTTACTGGTCAAGCAGGTGCAATCCGCTTAGGTATTGCTCGTGCATTATTAAACGTTGATCCAGACTTCCGTTCATCATTAAAATCAGCTGGTCTATTAACGCGCGACCCACGTATGGTTGAGCGTAAGAAACCAGGACGTAAAAAAGCGCGTAAATCACCACAATTCTCAAAACGTTAATTTGTGGCTTTACTCGAATACAACCATCTCTTTTTGGGAGATGGTTTTTTTGTGCATGATGAATTGCAATAATTATTGCGACAAAAAGTTATTCTAACTGAACGAGTTCGTGCATGAGTACTTCAAAAGGTGTTTTAAAATCTAAGCATTTTCTAGGTCGATTGTTTATCAACCATAGCGCATTGAAAAGATCATGTTCCGTAATTTTAGCTAGATCTGTGCGTTTAGGGAAAAATTCTCTGAGTAATCCATTGGAATTCTCGTTAGTCCCTCTCTGCCAGGCACTGTAAGCATCCGCAAAGTAAAAAGCGATGTTTTGTTGTTCGATGTCTGAATAACAAGCAAATTCTTTCCCACGATCAGAGGTGAAACTTTTG
>NZ_FNEL01000065.1 GCF_900100125.1 Dolosicoccus paucivorans
TTACGAGCTAATTGTTTGATAGGAATGCCTTCAATAATGTGTTCATTAACTACAGTCATTTTAAAATCTTTAGTATAATGACTGTTTTTCAACCTTGACTGAATACCTTTAAGACCGTAGGCCTGATATCTCAAGACTTTTTGACCAAAGACCGATTCACTCAATATCAACCCATAATCATCACGTAATTCCTTGTAACTCTTCCCATTACTTAGATACATTTCAATGTACCTTTCAAGGTCTTCTACGGTATGTTTACTATTTGAGCGCATAAAAACTCCCCCTAAAATAGATTTACTTTTTACAGTGTCTACTTTAGGGGGAGCATATCATTGCGCATTAAGATCTTTTCATCAATTATTATAAGAAAATGCCGGTCATTTTAATAGCTTGAAGGACTGTTAACCAAATCGGAATCATTAAAACAGCTGCCGCAGTTGAAATAAGTGACGCGTTAGACGACATGACCGGCTCGCGGTTAAATCCAATCGCATAAGCAGCTGCCACAGCTGCTGGGGGGTGTCGCCAGCATAACAACTGTAATCGCAACTAATAAGTAACTAAAGTTAGTCAACCCTAATAAGTTGGTTGCCATCATAATTAAAATAACAATGACTGGAATGGCTAATAACTTAACGAAACTGTAGTACCATGAATCTCGGTCCACCGCAGCTACACTTAAGCTAACTTCTCCTAAGGTTGCGCCAATGGATAACCAAGCTAGAGGTGAAGCTAGTCCCGCTAAATACTGCATCGGTCGATGAATCCAAGGAGCAGTAACGTCAAAGCGTAAGAAAGCTACCGTCGCATATTCTGTTAATTCCGAACCATGGGCGCTCACTTGAGGTAAGGACTCTTGGAAGATCCAAACAATTAACCCAAGAACGGTTGCGACAACGGTAGGGTTTAGAAACATTTGTCTAAACATCCCTTTTTTCATCTTTAAACCACTCATTTTAATATAACCGTAGGAATATAAAAATAAACGATACCCAATGTTAAAGATGTTCGCATAAACAACCCCTAAAGGACCAAAGACCGCTTGGACAATGGGGGGTTCCAAAAAACGTTGTCGAACCAAAAATCGTCATAATATTTAAAGAAACATTTTTATCTCCTTTATAGTGACGATAAAAGGCCCAAGATAAAATAATTAATAAAGGATAAATGACAATTCCCCAAACCAAAGCGGTCACACTTTGGGCTAGTTGTTGGCGGTCAATGTCTTGCATAAAGGCTGAATAAGCAAGCGCTGGAAGAGCGACCGTTAATGCAACACTTGAAAGAACCTTTCCGGTATTTTCATCAAAGGTGCCTCGTCTTCTTAAATAAAATCCGAGTAAAATAATTAAAAACGTCGACGAAATAGCACTCGTAATGTTGCCATTTTTAAAGGTACTAATAATAATATCGAACATTTCAATGCTTCCTCCTTCTTTTTCACAAATGATTATATTATTGTATCATGTTTCTTTTAGCATAGCTAACATAAGTTTAGTTAAGTTAAACAAGATTTCAAAAAGTTTGTGTAATATCTTGCAATTGATTTGTGAAACAGGTAAAGTATTCTCTCGAAAGTATGAGGTGATAATAAAAAATGTTAACGCAAAAACACTTAATTGATATTTTCGACTTTTCAACTGAGGAAGTTGATTCTATTTTGCATTTGTCGCAATTAATGATAAAGAGTCCAAGTGATTTTTCCACTATTTGTAATGGAAAGATTATGGGGACTCTTTTTTTTGAACCTTCAACCCGGACACGCCTTAGTTTCGAGTCCGCTATGTTGCGGCTAGGAGGACAAGTATTAGGCTTTTCCGATAGTAGTAATTCCTCCGCCACTAAGGGAGAGACGTTAGTGGATACCATTCAAACGGTATGCCACTATACAGATTTAATCGTTATGCGCCACCCGAATGAAGGAAGTGCCACATTAGCTAAAACAAAGGCGAGTGTTCCTTTAATTAACGCCGGTGACGGAGGCCACCACCACCCGACCCAAACGTTGACGGATTTATTAACGATTCAACAAACGAAAGGTCACTTAGACGGGCTAACCATTGGATTATGTGGCGACTTAAAATTTGGCCGCACGGTTCATTCACTCATTCGCGCTATGGGGCGCTATCCTGGGAATCATTTTATTTTAATTTCGCCCCGCGAGTTACAACTTCCCGACTATATGATGCACTTTTTAAATAGCCAAGGAATTTCCTATGAAGTTCATGAAGAATTAGAAGCGGTCATTGATCAATTAGATGTTTTATATATGACGCGCGTCCAGCGAGAGCGTTTCTTTAACGAGGCAGATTACGTCCGCTTAAAAGACCACTATATTTTAACCGCCGATAAATTAACTCAAGCTAAAGAAGATTTAGCGATTTTACACCCCCTTCCTCGTGTTAACGAGATTAGCGTAGAAGTAGACGATGATCCGCGGGCGAAATATTTTGACCAAGCAGGTTACGGGGTATTTGTTCGGATGGCACTGATCGCAAAAGTATTGGGGGTAGATTCAAATGATGCGCATTAATTCAATTCGAAGCGGCATTGTGATTGACCACATTCCTGCCGGCTTAGGGCCAGATATTTTCAATTTATTAGAATTAAACAAAGCAGATTATACGGTAGCTCTTATTATGAACGCTCAAAGCGATAAAATGGGTCAAAAAGATATGATCAAAATCGAAAATCAACTGAATGTTGATTTATCCATTTTAGGTGTCTTCGGCGAAGGCTTAACGATTAACGTCATTGACGAGGAATCCATCGTTCATAAAGTGACCTTGGAGCTTCCTGAACAAATTCATGATATTTTATCTTGTAATAACCCACGGTGCATTTCTACAGTGGAACGAAATGTGGAACCGTCCTTTACCTTAGTCAATCCACAAGACCAAATCTATCGTTGTGATTATTGTGATCATTTATACCACGTTAAGGAGGAATTACATGCTCACCATTAAAAATGCCCAGTTAGTCGACGCTAATGGAAGCTATCAAGCAGATATTCAATTAAAAGACGGGAAAATTTTTGCGATCGGACAAGATTTAACCGGCGGTGAAGAAATTAACGCAAAAGGACTCGTCTGTATGCCAGCCTTTGTTGAACCTCATGCTCACTTTAGAGATCCTGGCTTTCCTCAAAAGGAAGATTTAGAATCCGGCTCGCGCTCGGCACTACAAGGCGGTTACGGAACGGTTCATTTAATGGCTAATACAAAGCCAACGGTCGATAACCCCGAGACTTACCACTACATTATGAATAAGGCAAACGAATTAGGACTCATTAACATTTTGCAAACTTACGCCGTCACTAAAGGGTTAGAAGGTGAAGAATTTGTTGATTTAGAAACTTTACCCGAATCTGTTACTACATTATCAGAAGACGGCCATGGCTTATTTAACAACAAAGCGACTTATGAATTATTTGAACGCGTCAAAGAAAAAGATCTTCTTTTAATGATTCATGAAGAAGATAAGGAATTATCCGAAATCGATTACCGTTTAGCTGAAGACGTGCACACTATGCGTGACGTGTACTTTTCCGGTAAAACCGGCGCTCGCATTCATTTTTGCCACGTGTCCACAGTAGACGCTTTAGAAGCCATCGCCCACGGTAAAGAAAAAGGCTACCCCGTCACGATGGAAGTCGCCCCTCATCATATTTATTTAAAAGACTTAGATTATAAGGTCCATCCGCCTATCCGTGCGCAAGAAGATGTCAACGCGTTAGTCCAAGGGATTTTAGATGGGACCGTTGACTGTATCGCCACAGACCACGCCCCTCATACAGCTGAAGACAAAGAAAAAGGATCTCCTGGCTTAATTGGGCTAGAGACAGCCTTTGGGGTAACTTATCATGTCTTAGTGGAACAATACGGGCAAGATTTATCTTTAGTATCTCAATTAATGAGCCAACGTCCAGCAGAAATTTTAAATTTAAATAAAGGCTTACTTCAAGTGGGATATGACGCGGATTTAGTGTTAGTGGATTTAAATGAGTCGACCACTTACGACACCTTTGCGTCCCGTTCTAACAACACGCCCTTTATTAACCAAACATTCCCCACAAAAATTATGAAAACAATTGTTAATGGCCAAGTGAAATTTGAAAGGTAGGAAGAATTATTCATGCGTTTGAAAGTAAACATTGGTGACATTGAATTTAAAAACCCAATTATCGGAGCTTCAGGTACTGTAGCTTACGGTAAAGAACTCGCTAAACATTACGACTTATCTCTTTTAGGGGGCATTTCTGTTAAAGGAATGACCATTGAACCGCGCCCTGGAAATACAGGAACGATTTATTATCCAACGCCTAGTGGATTAATGAACTCTGTCGGATTAAAAAACCCTTCTGCCGGGTACTTTGTTGAACGGATTTACCCTCATTTAAAACAATACGACTTAAATATTATCGCCAACGCTGCCGGGTCAACCATTGAAG
Organism: Dolosicoccus paucivorans; assembly: GCF_900100125.1. GTDB lineage: Bacteria > Bacillota > Bacilli > Lactobacillales > Aerococcaceae > Dolosicoccus > Dolosicoccus paucivorans. The sequence continues at coordinate 4,451 of NZ_FNEL01000065.1, forward strand.
ATTACTTAAAAGTTATTGAACAATTAAACCGTACTGATTTACCGATCATTGAATTAAACATCTCTTGTCCTAACGTAAAAGAAGGCGGAATGGCCTTTGGCGTAAAGCGTGAAACGGCTCGTGAAATTGTTCAAGCAGCCCGTTCGGCAACGGATAAACATTTAATGGTTAAATTAAGCCCGAATGCTGAAAACATTCAAGATATGGCCGTCACTTGTGTGGAAGCTGGCGCAGATTCTTTATCTTTAATTAATACCATTAGTGCATTAGCTATCGACGTTCATAAGAAAAAAGCGGTCTTTAATAATGTAACCGCTGGTCTATCAGGTCCTGCCATCCGCCCTATTGCACTACGGATGGTTCGAGACGTCGCTCAAGTGGTTGATGTTCCGATTGTCGGTATTGGTGGAATTGAAAACTACGAACACGTCTTAGCTTTTATTATGGCCGGAGCAACAGCCGTTCAAGTCGGAAGTGCTAACCACGATAATCCAATGGTCATGCCAGAAATTATTAAAGACTTAGAAAGCTATATGCAACGAGAAGGTTTACAAAGTTTAGAAGAGATTCGTGGTATTATTTAAGGAGGCAGCGACTTGAATAAAGATTTACCAATTATCGCCTTAGATTTTCCAAGCGGACAGGAAGCTCTTAGCTTTTTGGATCAATTTAATGAAACGTTAAACGTTAAAGTGGGGATGGAACTTTATTATGCGGAAGGACCCGCCTTAATTAAGGCAATTAAACAACGAGGTCACCATATTTTCCTCGACTTAAAGCTTCACGACATTCCTAATACCGTCAAGCGAGCCATGAGTGTCTTAGCTCACTTGGAAGTCGATATGGTCAACGTTCATGCAACCGGTGGACAAGACATGTTGGAAGCCGCCCTTAAAGGATTAACTCAAGGGACCCCTGAAGGTAAGAAGCGTCCATTAATTATCGCGGTCACTCAACTGACTTCAACTCACCCAGAGGATTTGTTTAAAGAACAAGGAGTCGAGGAAAGTTTAGAAGCAAACGTCTTACGCTTAGCTAAATTAACTAAAGATAGCGGTTTAGATGGGGTTGTCTGTTCTGCTTTAGAATCTACGATGATTAAAGAAGAAGTCGGCCGAGACTTTATGACCATTACGCCAGGAATTCGCCTTGAAGATGCAAAAGCCGACGACCAAACCCGAGTGCTAACACCCATTAAAGCTAAACAGGCAGGCAGTCATTACATTGTCGTCGGTCGCCCGATTACTCAAGCAGATAACCCAGTTAAAGCTTATCATAACATTGCCTTCCAGTGGCAATCGGCATTTTAAGAAAGGAAGTTTTGTATGTCATCAAAAGACATTGCCCAAATTTTATTAAACATTGAAGCGGTCACCTTAAAACCTGCGGCACCTTTTACATGGGCCAGTGGATTAAAGTCGCCTATTTATTGTGATAACCGTTTAATTATGAGTTATCCTAAAGAGCGTCAAATCATCGAAGAAACTCTAGCTGAATTAATTCGCACGGAATTTCCTGATGTAGAAGTGGTGGCCGGAACTGCCACTGCGGGTATTCCTCATGCAGCCTATTCTTCCTGGCTGTTAGAGCTGCCGATGATTTATGTTCGTTCGAGTTCTAAAGGTCATGGTAGACAAAATGCGATTGAAGGCGAACTAAAGCCCAGTCAAAAGGTAGTATTAATCGAAGATTTAATTAGTACCGGTGGAAGTGTGTTAGATGCTGCCCAAAAAATTGAAGAAGCAGGCGCTGAAGTGGTGGGATGTGTAGCGATCTTTTCTTATCTTCTTCCTCAAAGTAAAGAAGCTTTCCAAAAAGCTGGTTATCCTCTAGTAACGCTGACTAACTATCAAGAATTAGTAGAAGTCGCGTTAGATGATGACGAATTAAAAGATCATCAAGAAACGTTAGAGTCTTGGTATAAAGACCCCATAGCTTGGTCTAAAAAACATCAATAAAACACAAAAAAACCGATCCATTTTGGATCGGTTTACTTTTAATTAAATTACATCATTCCTGGCATGCCGCCCATTCCCATATCTGGAGTTGGGTTATCTTCAGAAATATCAGCTACAACTGCTTCAGTCGTTAATAGAAGCGCTGCGACAGAAGCTGCATTTTGTAAAGCAGAGCGGGTTACTTTTGTTGGATCCACAATTCCTGCTTCAATCATATTTTCATAAACATCAGTTGCTGCGTTGTATCCTACGCCTTTATCGCTATGAAGAACTTTATCAACGACGATTGATCCTTCACGTCCTGCGTTAGCAGCAATTTGACGTACCGGCTCTTCTAGAGCGCGAACAATAATGCGCACTCCTGTTTGCACGTCTCCTTCAGTGGACTCTAATAATTCAGCCACTGCTTCTTGAGTGTTAAGAAGTGCTGTCCCCCCACCGGAAACAATCCCTTCTTCAACGGCTGCACGCGTTGCGTTTAGAGCATCTTCAATACGTAATTTACGCTCGTTTTGTTCTGTCTCAGTGACACCACCCACAGAAATAACCGCTACACCGCCCGCTAATTTAGCTAGACGTTCTTGTAATTTCTCACGGTCAAAATCAGACTCTGTTTCATCTGCTTGACGACGAATTGAAGCGATACGGTTTTCTAAGTCTTCTGTTGAACCATTTCCTTCAATAATCGTAGTATCGTCTTTAGTTATGGTCACTTTACCTGCTGAACCTAAATGTTCTAAAGTTGCATCCGCTAATTCAAAACCTAACTCTTCAGAAATAACTGTCGCACCAGTTAGTACAGCGATATCTTCTAATTGAGCTTTACGACGATCACCAAAACCAGGCGCTTTAACAGCGACCACGTTTAATGTACCACGTAACTTGTTTAATACTAAGGTTGGTAAGGCTTCTCCTTCAATATCTTCTGCGATAATTAATAGGGAACGACCTTGTTGCATAATTTGTTCTAATAACGGTAAAACGTCTTGAATGTTTGAAATTTTGCGGTCAGTAATGAAGATGTATGGATTTTCTAATTCCGCTTCCATCTTATCATTATCTGTCACCATGTATTGAGATAAGTAACCGCGATCAAACTGCATTCCTTCAACGACCGTTAAATCAGTTTCCATTGATTGAGAATCTTCAATGGTAATGACACCATCTTTACCAACACGTTCCATTGCTTCAGAAATTAACTCTCCGATACGCTCATCTCCGGAAGAAACGCTTGCTACTTGAGCGATTTCATCTTTAGATGAAACTTCTTGAGACATTTGCTCTAATGAATCGACAGCTACTTTTGTCGCTAATTCAATTCCGCGACGAATACCTACTGGGTTAGCTCCTGCGGTGACGTTTTTCATTCCTTCGCGAGCAATGGCTTGAGTTAAGACCGTTGCGGTCGTTGTTCCGTCTCCGGCTGTGTCGTTTGTTTTAGAAGCGACTTCTTGAACGAGTTGCGCACCCATATTTTCAAAGCGATCTTCTAATTCAATTTCGCGGGCAATGGAAACTCCGTCGTTAGTAATTTGTGGTGAACCAAATTGACGGTCTAATACGACGTTACGGCCTTTTGGACCTAAAGTTGTTTTGACAGTATCTGCTAAAATATCAACACCACGTAATAAACTAGCGCGTGCGTCTTCTGAGAATTTTAATTCTTTCGCCATGTATACAACACTCCTTTGAATTATAATACGGCTAGAACGTTATCTAGTGAGACGATGACATATTCTTGTCCTTCATAGTCTACTTTCGTTCCGCCAAATTCTGATAGTAATACCGTGTCACCGACATTAATTTCGCCTTTTTCTTCGACTTTGCGAGATAGGGCGCGGACAACACCGGTTTGTTCTTTATTTTTTTGAGAGCTTGGTAGGACTAAGCCTCCCGCTGTGGTTGTTTCTTTTTCTACTTCGGTCAACTCAACCGCAATGCGTTTACCTAATGGTTTCAACATTGATAAATCCCTCCTTGGTTCATAAGTTTAGCACTCAATAACCTTTAGTGCTAACTCTATCTTTTATAATAGTCTAAATTGGTCAAAAAAGCAAGCAGTTTGTTTTATTTTTTTGAGAAGGTCAGTTTCTTTGTAAAGCTTGAATTTACCCAAAATTTTACGGTTTCATAGATAATAACAAAAGCCCGAGGTATTCACATGTGGAAAACATGGATTCCTCGGGCTTTTAAACTATCCACAGCGTAAATCTGTGGACTAATTTCGTCCTGTTGCATGGTATAATTGAATCATCACAAAACAAAAATACAGAACAGGAACTGAGGTTATTTTACCATGAATTCTATAGAAATATATCAAACAAAGCGAAGTTTACTTACTTTTTTAGAAAAACTGACTAAAGGTCTTTCTAAACCACGGAAGAAATTTTACAGCGATATTTTATATGGA
>NZ_FNEL01000066.1 GCF_900100125.1 Dolosicoccus paucivorans
GTAATTTAAGTAAACTCTTTGCGTCGTATTCGATGGGACGGCCAAACCCGGAAGTTTCTGGAATGTTAAGCGATTCAACAAAGTCATGAATGACTCGAGCAATGTGGTCTTGAGGGAGTGAAAAGTTAACAGAGACTATGATTTCGGGAGAAGATGCGGTATACTTAAGTCCGTTCATTAGAGATAGTCCTTTCTGGATTGTCTTAGGCAGGAGGTTGTGGTCTCCTGCCTTTTTTATTCATTCAATTCGATACTTAATTATACCAAAACCCCGTCAAAACATGATGAATAAATGTTTTGACGGGGTTGTTTTTCTAAAGAAACTGTCGACTTATGTCACAGCCTCTTTTTGATTATTATTCTTGTGTATCTTCTGCTGCGTCAGCTTCAGCATCTTCAGCCGGAGCTTCTTCTAAAGTTTGCGGTTGAGCAGTGATATCTAAAATATGGTTAATTGTATCTTTTAAGTCTTCATCTTTAATATCGATGTTGGCCTTTTCGAGTAATTCAGTAATAATTGAATCGGCAAATTCAGTGTCTTCAAATTGAGAACCGATATATTGAGCTTTGACGTCATCTTTGATTTCATCGAATGGTAATTTCTCACCGTTTTTGAGTGCTTTAACAACGTGGAAGCCAAACTGAGATTCAACGGGTTCTGTTGTATATTCGCCGTTCTTTAGCTTTTTAACGGCTTCTTCAAACTCAGGAACCATCATTCCTTCAGTAAACTCTCCTAAGTAACCACCATCTGCTGCCGTAGAGTCTTTTGAGACTTCTTGAGCGATCGCATCAAAGTCTTCCCCTTCATTTAAACGGGCGATAACTTGTTCAGCTTCTTCTTTTGAGTCAACTAAAATATGTTGAGCTTCCATTAATGGTTGATACTTTTCGTCATAGAATTTCTTCAACGCTTCGTCAGACATATCAACACGTTGTTCGATAACATTTTGAAGTAAGCTTTGAACGTATAGTTGTTCCTTAAAGTTATCGATTGAGCCTAAGTTTTGCATTGCTAAATATTGTTGGAATACATCTTCGCCACCTAATTGTTCAATTTGAACTTTAATGTCTTCATCGACTTTTTGGCGAATTTCATCAGGCTTTTCAACGTTTTGTTTTAAAACCTTTTGAAGTAACATCATACGTAAGACGGCTTCACCAGATGAGCGTTTCATTTGGTTATAAAATTCTTCTTGTGTAATTTGATCGTCGCCGACGGTTGCGATAACATCTTCAGCCAGTGCGGCAGGTGCTTGGATTAATAATCCAGAGATCATAGATGCCGCAGCCAAGCGCACAATTAATTTTTTAGAAATAATAGTAAACAACTCCTTATAGTTTTCTGTGGGTTTATCATACCATATTTTATTTTGAAAAAGGGTGAATAGGATGTGAAATATTAGCTTAAGTCAATATTTTCAATGGTGTCTTGTAGTTGGTTAACCCGTTCATCAATTCGCTTAATACGCGGCTGTGCTTCATCGTTAAAGCGTTGGATCGCAATGTTTAAGTCTTGAGACATGTCTTGTACCGCATCCATTCCTTCTTGAGTTAAACGTTTAAAGGAAGTGCGCACGTTATCCACTTTATAGCGCATATCGTCTGCGTCTTCTTCAACCATTGTTAAATATTGTTTTAATCCGCGTCGTGTTTCATAGCCAGGGCGAGGTGCGTTCATCAGTCCTGCTAGACCGCCCAATACAACGCCCCAAAATAAACCTTGTCCAAAGTTTTTCATTATTGTATCAGCTCCTTATTAAATACTGTCGCCAATTTGTTTAGCTCGTTGAGTAAACTCTTCTGGCGTGTAACTATCTTGATTGTTTTCAAACTGCATACTAAAGCCGTCTTCACTGCTGTAGCGTGGAATTAAATGCCAATGAGAGTGAAAGACTGTTTGATAAGCAGCTTCGCCGTTATTGTTAATAATATTTAACCCTTTCATCTCAGGAAACGTTTGTTTTAACGCATGAGCGATATGAGGCAAGCGACTCATCACTTCACCGGCTAATTCGGGAGTATAGTCAAAAATATCTGCCACATGTTTTTTAGGAATAACTAAAGTATGTCCCGGTGTCACTTGGGTAATGTCTAAAAAGGCGTAGACTACGTCGTCTTCGTAGACTTTAGCGCTTGGAATTTCTTGATTGATAATCTTACAAAAGATGCATTGTGTTTCCATAAATAAAACTCCTCTACAGTCTTTGGATATACTTCAAGAATACCATATTTTACCGCAAACACCTATTTTTTAACACTTTAGACAGATGGAAACATTATAATAAATCAATGGATCATGATATAATGAAGGCATTAATTTAAAAGGAGCGATGGCATGTTAAAAAATGGCTTTCGAGTATGGTAATGATTCTTGTTTTAAGCAGTATCAATGCTTACACAGTGCTTGCAGATGATTTACCAGACCATTATCAAGACGTTATTCAATATTTTTCTGAAAATTATTATCAAGTATTAGGACAAGAAGATGGCTTAGATACGACGTATATTTCTGGACCTTTTACGCAACGCGGTCCAATCGATGCGTTGTATTATGCGTTGTACGATGTTGATAATAATGGTGTGCCTGAGTTATTTATTGGAGACCAAGGTTCAGCAGCAGCGGTCTATACCTATGCCGATGGCGGTATTTACTTGCTGGCTGACTACAACGAAACAGGTTATATCACGAATCGTGGTAATATCGATATTTTAGAAGATGGCACTGTAGTAACTTCTTTGTCAGGTGGAGTTGCGATTACTAATTTTAAAGTATTGGATTTCAATGAGGATGGTACCGCGTGGGTTCCGGTAGCTGAATACGAATTCAACCAAATGAATAATCCACGAGAGGCCCCTTATGAGAACTTAGAAACGGGTGAACTCTTAACGGAAGAAGAATTCCGTGAAGAAGCCTATAATAATAGTCCAAAAATCGAGCAATCTTCTTGCATTGGACGCCAATTGAACCAGGTGGCGGTCAAGTAGAAGACGTAGACGAAAATGATGAACCTGAAGATCAAGATGATCAAGTTGATCAAGAGGAACAAGAAGAGCCAGCAGAGGAAAATCAAACAGAAAGAACTGCCGCAGCTCCAGTAAGCGACATTGATGCGAGTGAATATTTAGGTCAATTGCGTCAAGCAAATGATCGTTGGGCCAATCGCTTGCAAGGCTTTAATATGTTAAGTGGCGATGAAGTAGCTTCTGCGGATCGTAATACTGATGGACGTCACCCAGTTATTGGTGCGCTGTACGATGCTTTTGATTCTGCTTTAGTAACTTTCCAAGGCGGTTCTGCGTCAGACGCTCGCGCATTGTATTCTCACACTTTTGCGATCGAAAAGATGATGTTACCTGAATTTAATGAAGAAGATTTAAACGCTTTAGATACTTTAAGAGAATGGTTAGTCTCAATTATTGAAGAAAATTATCTTCAACGTTCAGGTGAAGGAATGGTAACGTCCCAATATGCTTATGATGACTTACAATTTGACGGTTACCTACAAACAGTGGAACAATTTAATGATGCTCAATTTGATGCGGCGAACCGTATTGCGATTGACACAGGTGTCGCTGCTGAAGCTTATGGGTTAATGTTAGATGACGCTTCCGGCGATTATAAAGCCACTTATCGTACAAATCCACACTCTCAATATATTAGTTCTGCTTCTGTTTACAGTTATGATTCAGGATCTAATAGTGTGATCGAGTCGGATTTGGTGACAGGTTCTTCTCATGAAGTTTTACCTATTGATTACAGTAGTTTTTATGGCGTTGAAATAACTAACCACTATTCAGGTTCTCCAGCAGCTTCACAAGGAGCTGCACCGCAAGCAAGTCAAGCAGCGCCGGTTGCTGAGTCTTCAGCTTGGAGCCAAAACCAAGCCCAATCTCTTGCGCAAGGGATCAGCTCTTGGGGACGTGTGATGGGGCAACAATATGAAGAATACACACCGGATCATCAAGTCGATTTTTATGGTGTAAAAGCTCCAGAACAAGAAATGGAAATTAACTTAGATGGACAAGTTCAAACGGCTCGTTATTTAAGTGAAGATACTAAAGACGGGTTAATTATTTTAGCCGCTTATTCCGACATTAAAGATACACAAAATCCAAGCGACGAACGCCATTTATACTTTTTTGTGAGCGATAACGGCACGCCTCGGGTTTTAATTACAATGGCTGGAGCAGATGACAAAGGCCATTTATCTTTCCACGACACTCAAAATGCGGATTTAGACGGGCTATTTAAAGGCTTGTTTTAACATAAGTCAGTCGATCTTTCTTTTTGGAAGATCGGCTTTTTTATTGCAAAATTCGCTCAACCCATGTATAGTGAAGAAGGATTGCTCGCTATAGTGTAATGGATATCACGCAAGATTCCGGTTCTTGAGATGGGGGTTCGATTCCCTCTAGCGAGGTAAGTTGTTTTAGAAGAGTTGAAAAGGTGCTGAAACCTTACTGTTGAGGGGTTAGCTGTTTCGTGATTTCAACAAATATCACTGATTTTCAACTAAGCCTAAAGACATTCTAAAGACTTCATTTAAATATTCCTCACTACAATGAGTGCTCTGACAAACAAGAGAGCGCTCATTTTTTCTATGATAGAGCGATTATAGTAATCATTATGAAAGTGAAAATAAACATAAATAATAAACTTAAAAGAATGACTTGGCCTAACACAGCACTTGAAGGAATAGTTGGTAGGTTGTCTAAGAAGATAAGAGACGAGAAATATGAAGGTTGAAATGTAAACATATCCCATATAAGTTAAAAAAGAGAGGATTTTTTTCTTTTTTCATTGGACTGACCTCCTAAATATAATATCCAAGGATTTTTTAAATTAGCCAAGAAGATGATAAAAATCCCTTCAAAAGTGATATGATAGAGGTCTGTAAAGTCTTTATAAGGAGGATTTTGATGCAACATCGTCGCTATCAATTATTAGTTTATATTGCCGCTTTAGCTGCTCAAGCGGTGGTAATTAGTTTATTAGAACGCATGATTCCCTCCCCGTTCGTTTTTGCTCCAGGAGCGAAATTTGGGTTAGCCAATTTAATTACTATTATTGCTTTATTTACACTTCCAACTAAATATAGTTTTCAAGTGGTGACTTTACGTCTTATATTAACCATGCTTTTAGGCGGGACATTATCGACATTCTTTTATAGTGTTGCTGGAGGGTATTTAAGTTATTTCGGGATGTTACTTGCCAAGCAATTAGGACCTAAGCGAGTGAGCGTGATCGGTCTTTCGATTTTTGGTGGCATCTTACATAACATTGGACAACTAGCTGTTGCTGCTTTGTTTGCTAAATCGTGGAGTGTATTGAACTATTTGCCTGTTTTATATATTAGTGGGCTACTCGCTGGAGCTGCCACGGGTATTACGGGGTATTATTTATTAAACCATATAAAAATTTTACGCCAATATCACCAACACTTTATTAATGAGCCTGGATGGTTTATGACGGTGAAATAATTTAAAAATACGTCTTGAGACAGAGGACAAAAAGAGTCTTTTTTGGCACAATAAAATTAAGAAATGGGGTGTAATAGGTGAAGTGAGTCACAAAGATGGATAGAGAGGTGATTTGTGTGAACGTTCAAGTCTTTATGTGCAAATTCGGCGCTGGCCATTTAAAAGCGTCTCAAGAATTAGAAAAACAACTCAATCAATTAGACCATACTCAAGTACACGTTATTGACTTCATTGAGTCAATTTACCCAAAACTAGCGGATTTAATTTACTGGACTCATCACCATTATTACCAACGCCGTGTGTTATCCGCTGAAGAAAAAGAGTTAAAAGATACTCACTTCCGTCAAGAGTGGACGTGTAAATTATTAATGTTAGAAAAGATATTTTTTAAATATTTAGATTCTTTGCCAACCCCTGACATTTATGTATCTTGTTTTTCAGTGACTTCCTATTTATTAGGGATTTATAAACGAAAACGAGGTCTTTCAGTTCCTCTCGTGACTTATATTACGGATTTTAACTTTCACCCATTATGGATTAACGATGAGACGGATTTATATTTAGTCATGTCTCAATTTACAAAGGAACAACTTGAAAGTATTGGCGTACCTAGCCAACGAGTGATGGTGTTTGGAAGTAATAACCAAAAGCCAATTCATAAATCAAATCAGCACGTTTTAATTTGTGGTGGAGGCTTAGGCATGTTGCCTGACGATAAAGCTTTTTACCAATCTCTTGAAAAGTATCCTGATAAAGAATTTAAAATTGTCTTTGGAAAAAACGACAAACTATATAATAAAGTCTCTAAATGGGCGATTAAAAATGCGACTCTTTATCAATACGTTACTGATATGACGCCTTTATATCATTGGGCAGATGTTTATATCACTAAGCCCGGTGGGATGAGTATTTACGATTCCATTAAAAATGAATTGCCTCTAGTCTATTTTACGCCGTTTTTACCTCAAGAAATTCGCAATAAGCAATTCATTCAACACGAAAAAATCGGGGTAGAATTAGTGGACGATAACTTAGACATTTTAGAACAATTTACTAAGGATGAAAAAGCCTTTGGTGAAGCAAAAGCAAGTTTATGTAAAATTCGTAAAGATTTCTCACCCCAAGAATTTATAGGATGGTTAGAACATGTTCATTATTAAATTATTATTTGGGATTGGTAGTTTGATTGTCCTTCATGGTTATCTTCCTACTGCTATTCTTCGTTACCGGTGGCGACGAAATGTTTCTTTAGGTCCAAACGGATACCGGTTAACCTTTGACGATGGGCCGAGTGAAGTGACGGATTCTTTAATCGATCTATTAAATCGATATGACGAACCGGGAATCTTTTTTCTACTAGGATATAAGTTAACTCAGTATGATTTATCAATATATAAAGGTCATGATATAGCGTGCCATGGGTACCATCATGTCAACTTTGCTTTGTTAGATCCTTTTAGAACAGTAAGAGAATTTAACCAGATGATGGAGGCTTTTAAAGTTCAAGGAATGACCCCTCGCTACTTTAGAGCGCCTTACGGATTATATAACTTAACCCTTTTGTATTTACTAAAAAAAGCAAATCTAAAAGTCGTTCAGTGGGATAGTTTATTAGGCGACTGGGAAGTAGAGTCTAAAGGGGTTCTTAAACAACGACTTGACGAGCGGGCCACTGATGGAAAAGTTGTTGTCCTCCACGACGGAACAGAAGGTAAGGCAGATACCGAAGCTAAATGGCGCATGATAGAAGAGTTAGAAGGTTTTTTAAATGAAAATACTCAAGCAACATCAACTGGCAATCAATTTTAGTCTATTAATTATTTTATCTGCCGGAATGTCTTATTTAATTTATAAAGGATCAGGAGCGACAAATGTTTTAAGTTTGTTAGCTTCTATGGATCGCCGTTTTCTTTTACTTGCGGTCGTCTTTTTTATTATGTTTCGGCTAATGGAAGGTTTATCCTTTTATTATTTATTTAAAAGTATGCCAATGACCGTTTCTTTATTTAATTGTATTAAATACAGTATGATGGGTTATTTTTTTAGTCAAGTGACCCCTTCTGGAGGAGGGGGCCAGCCGGCTCAATTTTATTTGATGAAGCAAGATGGTATTCCTTTGAGTAAGGCAGTCTCAGTGATTGTCCCATTTAATTTAATCTATCATATGAGCTTTAGCTTCTTTGGCCTTTTGGCTTTACTCAGTCCTTTAAGACAAATCATTCTTTCAAGTCAAGTTCGGGTATTTTTCTACATTGGTTTAGCTATTCAATTGTTCTTAAGTTTAGTGACCATGTTAGCCATTAAAAAAACTTCGACGTTAAGTCAGGGGCTAATTTACTTATCCGAAAAAACAAAACATTGGCCTCTTATTCGCCGTTTCTATCAAACTCCTGAACGTATTGAAGCGTCCGTTCAAACAACGAAAGCGAATTTAATGACCGTCATTAAAAGTAAACGTAATATCGTCAGTATGTTGGTACTGCAAACCGTCATGTTATTTTTCTATTACGGCATTGCTTATTGTTCTTACCGTGCATTGGGTTTTAATAACTACCGGTTATTGGACATTATCGCGATTCAATGTCTAATTACTGTCGCAACCGAATATATGCCTACACCAGGAACGGCAGGTTTTGCGGAACTATCGATGTATGCGATCTATCAAAAGTTAGTTCCCACTCAAGTGGCGGTCTCCTGGATGTTAGTCAATCGCTTATTAATGTTATATTTAGCTATGGGAGTGACTTTGTTAATGATACGTCGTCGCCAATTAAATGTAGCAGAGCTATCGAAACAGTTTAATAACTTTTAAAATGACTTTACCAACTTTGAAGGTAGAGTCATTTTAAATTTTCTGTTCATTGAATAAAAGTAATAAAAAGTGTAAAGTAGATATAGTAAATAATTATTAAAACGTTAATTTTTCACTTAAGTGTAAGGGTATCATACATATGTGACACGAAAACATAAAAAAAAGAGGAGCTTCTGGTACACTATATTTAACGAATAAAAAACCATAGTGTGAAAGGAAGCTCCCCATGAAGTCAATTATAACAGAAGAAATGCGATATAGGCAAAAAGTTGTTGAGTATGCGGAAAAATATGATAATAACGCCAAA
>NZ_FNEL01000076.1 GCF_900100125.1 Dolosicoccus paucivorans
CAAGAGAACACGCCCTTATTCGCCTTGGCAGAATGGTAAGGTAGAGCGTAGCCATCGAATTGACGCCGAGCGCTTTTACCATCGTCGAACATTTACGTCAGAAGAAGCGCTATTTAAGGCGCATGCGCGTTATATTAACCGAAGTAATAATATCCATCGTAAAGCACTTAACTTTTTAAGTCCAAATGAAGCCGTGGCCCAATACTTTGAATCACAAAGTGCTTAATTTTTTCTGGGGGACCGCGGTCCCCCAGAACCCCATTCAATTCTATTTATTTTGTACTAGAACTTTAAGTGTGTGTCACATATGTTTGACTACTCTAGAAGCTGTGTAGAAGAATGTCTGAAAAATGCCTTGACTTTTTATTGATGTTTCTTTAAAATATCCTAGTATGCTAAAACATCAGATGAGGAGGTATCATTGTGAAGAGAACTTATCAACCAAAGAAACGTAAACGCCAAACAACACATGGTTTCCGTAACCGCATGAAAACTAAAAATGGTCGTCACGTATTAGCTCGTCGTCGTCGTAAAGGACGCAAACGTTTAACTGTTTAATCAACGAATTAGCCGATCACTTCTATTATAAAGTAGAGGTGATCGGTTTTTTAGTTGCTGTAAGAAAATTCATTTCAATTTAGGAAGAATTTTAGATATAATAAAACCTAGTTAGTGCGAATTGAAAGGGTTTGAGATGTGAGAAAAAATTACCGCGTTAAAAGTGAAAAAGAGTTTCAGCGTGTTTTTGATAATAAACAATCGATGGCTAATCGCCAAATGGTTGTCTATAAACTTTTCAAGCCGGGTCAGCCGCATTTTAGAGTAGGTTTATCGGTGAGTAAGAAACTTGGTAATGCCGTTACGCGAAACCGAATCAAGCGATTGATGCGCCATGCTATTTGGCAAGTACGAGAAGATATTCCTAATGAATATGATTATTTGATTATTGCAAGGGCTGATATTAAAAACAAAAACTTAAAACAAATTGAACAATCAATTCTTCATATTATGAATTTGTTATTTAAACAAAAAAATAATGCAGGAGGTAAAGATGGAACAAATTAAACGATGGTCAAAGATGACCTTACTATTATTATTTGTAATGATACTTAGCGCGTGTACCCAACAAGGAGCAGACCAGCAAAGTGTCGGTTTGTGGAATGGGGTTTTCATTTATAACTTATCACGATTTATTTTATGGCTTTCTCATTTATTTAATAATAATTATGCGATTGGAATTATTTTATTTACGATTATCATTCGCTTAATTTTATGGCCATTAAATAGTATGCAAATTAAGTCGCAACGTAAAATGATGGAAATTCAGCCTGAGTTAGAAAAAATTAAAGCAAAATATCCTAACCGAGATCGTCAATCGATGGAGTTAATGCAACAAGAACAACAAGCATTTATGGAAGAAAATGAGATTAACCAATTTGCAGGCTGTTTACCTTTAGTCATTCAACTACCTGTGATGATGGGGTTATATCAAGCAATCTTTAAAACCCAAGAGCTAAGACAAGGCACTTTCTTCTGGGCTCATTTAGGTCAACCAGATCCGCTTTTTATCTTACCTTTAATTGCTGCCGGCTTGACGTTTGCTAATACTTATTTAACGACTTTAAGTAATCCTGTTAAAAACAGTACGACGACCGTCATGATGTATGTGATGCCAATTATGATTTTACTTATTTCATTTAGACTTCCTGCTGCGGTGACTTTATATTGGGTTATTACTAACTTAATTTCAGTTATTCAAACACTTCTACTAAATAACCCTTATAAAATTTTAGAAGAACGTCGCTTAAAAGAAGAAGCAGAAAGAGAAAAACAGCGTCGATTGAAAAAGGCACTTCGTCGCGCAACTAAATAATTTCAATAAAGAAAGGAACGATAGAATGATCGATAATGTGACCACTGTACAAGCTGATTCAGTAGAAGAAGCTGTAGAAATAGCACTTTCTCAATTAAATTTATCACGACAAGAAGTCGATGTTCACGTCATTAGTGAAGGTAAAAAAGGATTTCTAGGCTTTGGAAAACAGCCAGCGGTTGTTGAAGTTTCAGCTAAAGATATAACCGTTTCAGACGTTGCTAAACAAGTAGTAGAAGAAGTCATTGAAACGACGCAACCACTCGTTGAAGAAACACCTAAAGCTTCAATTACTGTCAAAGAAATCGCCAAAGAGCCGAAAAACTTAGATGAGTCAGAAGTAGTAGAAGAAGTGATTGTTGAAGAAACAGTTGGACAGACTTCAAACGATGCGACTCAAGCTATGTCAAAAGAAGAAGGATCTGTTGTAAAAGAAAAAGATGGTTACGAAATTGTCAAAAACTATTTAGAAGATATTTTGACAGCCTATGGTGTGGAAGATGCTAAGGTCACTTACCGCCGTAAAGGAACAGAAGTAACCTTTGACATCGAGACTGACAAACCAGGTATCGTCATTGGACGCCAAGGAAAGAATTTAAACGCTTTACAAGTCGTTGCGCAAATCTTATTCCATCGTTATGAACCGCGTCGCATGTCAATTATGTTAAACGTGGGTGATTACCGCGAGCGTCGTGCGAATGTGTTAACAAAAATGGCTCAACGTGCTGCTCGCCAAGTTCAAAAAACAAAGCAAGAAGTTATCTTAGAGCCCTTACCCGCTTATGAACGTAAACAAATTCATGCTATTATTAGTCGTTATGACAATCTATCTACTAAGTCAGAAGGTAAAGATCCAAATCGCTTTTTAATTATTCAATATAAAGAAGCTTAATTGAATAAAACTTATTTAACCTCTTTGTGCATTTGACACAAAGAGGCTTTTTAATGTTTTAATTTGAACGGTTTTATGTATAACAGGGTAGAGTAACCGCTTACAACCTTAGTGTTATAATAATAGATTGTAAAAGGTTACACAAGATATAAAAATAAGGAGGATTATACAATGGCTTTTAAAGAAGATGCAAGAAAATTACTCGATGCCGTTGGGGGCCAGATAACGTATCTGCTGTCACTCACTGTGCCACGAGAATGCGTTTCGTTTTACATGATCAAAGTTTAGCTAATATGGAAGAGATCGAAAATATCGATGCTGTCAAAGGAAGTTTTACACAAGCGGGACAGTTTCAAGTCATTATTGGAAACTCGGTTTCCGAATTTTACAAAGAGTTTGTTGCTTTAGCTAACTTACAAGAAGGTACAAAGGAAAGTGTCAAAGCGGCAGCCGTGTCAAATCAAAGTAAACTTCAACAAGCGATGACCTTTTTAGCGGAAATTTTCGCGCCCATTATCCCAGCTATTATTGTTGGAGGTTTAATTTTAGGATTTAGAAACATTTTAGAAGCGGTACCTTTTGGCTTCTTAAACGGGCAAACGATCGTAGAAGTTAGTCCATTTTGGGCAGGAGTGAATGCCTTTTTATGGTTACCAGGGGAAGCAATTTTCCACTTCTTACCTGTAGGTATTACTTGGTCGGTAACGCGTAAGATGGGGACGACACAAATTTTAGGAATTGTTTTAGGTATTACATTAGTGTCGCCTCAACTATTAAACGCTTATGGAGCGGCGGAAGCGTTAGCTACAGGTGATGTTCCTCAGTGGGACTTTGGCGTGTTCCAATTAGATATGATTGGCTACCAAGCGCAAGTTATTCCTGCGATGTTAGCCGGTATTACGTTAGGTTACTTAGAAAGATTTTGGCGCCGCGTGGTTCCAGAAATGTTATCTATGATACTTGTTCCATTTTTATCGTTATTGCCAGCGGTTATTTTAGCTCATACCGTTTTAGGTCCAATTGGTTGGACATTAGGTCAGTGGATTTCTAACTTAGTCTTTGCTGGTTTAACTGGACCTGTTAGCTGGTTGTTCGGTGCATTATTTGGTGCGTTTTACTCTCCATTAGTTATTACTGGACTTCACCACATGACAAACGCAATCGACTCTCAATTAGTCGCTGACTATGGTGGAACAGGATTATGGCCGATGATTGCCTTATCAAATATCGCTCAAGGTTCGGCTGTATTAGCTGTATGGTGGATGACCCGTGATGATGAAAAAGAATCACAAATTACGTTACCATCAGCAGTTTCAGCTTACTTAGGGGTGACAGAACCTGCGATGTTTGGGGTTAACTTGAAATACATTTATCCATTTGTAGCCGGTATGATCGGTTCAGCCATTGCTGGCTTTATTTCCACAACCTTTAAAGTGACTGCTAACTCAATCGGAGTTGGTGGCTTACCAGGATTTCTAGTGATTCAAATTCAATCAATGATTCCATTTATTGTTGCAATGATCGTTGCTTTAGTAGTACCATTTATTTTGACGCTATTTTTCAAGCGTTCGAATATCCTAACCAACAATCAATTGGATTTTGATATTCCATTTTTCAAACAATAAATAGATAGGAGAATTAGTTTCAATGCACTTAGGAGAAAAAGTTGTCTATCAACTTTATCCAAAATCGTTTCAAGATTCTAACAATGATGGTATTGGAGATTTAAGAGGTATCATTGAGCGGCTAGATTATTTAGCTGAACTAGGCGTTGATATGATTTGGCTCAATCCATTTTATCCATCCCCGCAAAACGACAATGGGTATGACGTATCCAATTATACTGATATTGACCCAATATTTGGGACGATGGAAGATTTTGAAGAGCTAGTGGAAAAGGCACGTCAATTAAAGATTGAACTTATGTTAGATACGGTTTTTAACCATACTTCAACAGAACATGAATGGTTCCAAAAAGCTTTAGCAGGTGAGCCGACCCCCAAAAGTTAGACCAAAAAATCTAACTTTTGGGGGTATTTTTATGACCAAGTATAGTTTAGAAACGAAACTTCAAATTGTTACTGACTACGAAGCTGGAAAAGGCGGATTTAGGACTTTAGCGAAAAAATATCAAATCGCTCAGTCAATAGTGAAACGATGGATCCATAATTATCAAGATTTCGGCTTAGAAGGCCTTCAAGTTAAGTCAACAAGACAGTCTTATCCTTTAGAAACCAAGCTATATGCGATAGAATTGTACTTAACTACAGAGTTAAGCTATCGCGAAGTCGGTGTCCAATTAGGGATCAATAATCC
>NZ_FNEL01000069.1 GCF_900100125.1 Dolosicoccus paucivorans
TATTTGTTTTTTTCTAGCTTAATTTTACAATTCAGGTAATCAATCCCTAAATCAGAAAGAATTTTATCTGCTAACTCACTGTCTTCTTTAGTAATCTCCATATTGCTGTAAATGCCAATGGAGGCAAATTTACCGCTTAAAATTAAATTTTTAACATATTGTTTATTAAAAGTCGCTCCGAATCGCTCTAGCGAGCTACTAACAAAACCAATTTGTTCTCTTAATTTAGGAATATTCGTGCGCCCAAATTCTTGATCTAAAACAGCGACCTTGCCCGATGTGGGAAAGGAGTAACCCGTAATAATATTTAAAATTGATGTCTTTCCAGACCCATTTAACCCAAGTACAGCCCAATGTTCGCCTTTTTTTACTTGCCAGTTAATATGTTTTAAAATATCACGACCTTGACGACGCCAGGTGACGTCTTCTAATTGAATAATTGACTCCAACATAATCCTCCTTTTTCTATACTAAGAAACCCAAAGGACCATTGCCTTTGGGTTTAGATAATTTTATTAAAAATTAGTCAACAAGTGAGTCACCGATAAATGGCATTAGGCCACGTAACTCTTTACCTGTTTCTGTAATTGGATGCTCTAATTCATTACGCTTAATTGCGTTAAATTTAGGACGTCCTGCTTGGTTTTCTAAAATCCAACCTTTAGCGAATTCACCTGTTTGGATATCTTTAAGAACGTCTTCCATCGCTTTTTTCGTATCGCTATTAATGACGCGTGGACCGCTGACATAGTCTCCCCACTCTGCTGTATCAGAGATTGAGTAGCGCATATTTTCTAATCCACCTTCGTAAATTAAGTCAACGATTAATTTTAGTTCGTGAAGTACTTCAAAGTAAGCACTTTCGGGTGCATAACCTGCTTCAGTTAAGACTTCAAATCCTGTCTTAATTAATTCACTTACACCACCACATAGTACTGCCTGCTCACCGAATAGGTCTGTTTCTGTTTCTTCACGGAATGTTGTTTCTAAAATTCCTGCACGTCCTGCACCGATACCACCAGCATAAGCCATACCAA
This sequence comes from Dolosicoccus paucivorans, assembly GCF_900100125.1. Taxonomy (GTDB): domain Bacteria; phylum Bacillota; class Bacilli; order Lactobacillales; family Aerococcaceae; genus Dolosicoccus; species Dolosicoccus paucivorans. The sequence continues at coordinate 1,038 of NZ_FNEL01000069.1, forward strand.
TCTCTTTAGCTTGGCCTGTATAGTCTTGGTAAACACCTACTAATGATGGAACACCTGCTCCTTCTTCATAAGTACGACGTACTAAGTGTCCTGGTCCTTTAGGTGCCACTAAGAAAACGTCAACGTTTGCTGGAGGAACGATTTGTCCGTAGTGGATGTTGAATCCGTGAGCGAACACTAATGCGTTACCTTCTTCTAAGTTTTCTTCAATCTCATTTTCGTAAACAGCTGCTTGTAGCTCATCTGGTAATAATACCATAACAATATCTGCTTCTTTTGTTGCATCTGCTACAGATTTTACATCGAATCCGTCTTCTTTAGCACGGTCAAATGACTTACCTTCGCGTAAACCAATGATCACATCATGTCCACTATCGCGTAAGTTTTGCGCGTGAGCATGTCCTTGTGAACCATAGCCAATAATTGCGATTTTTTTACCTTCTAGTAAACCTTGATTAACATCTTTATCGTAAAAAACTTTTGCCATTTTAAAAAATTCTCCTTTATCTTTTCTTATTTGTTATTATTTCTAAGCTAAGCTTAGTTGATAACTATCATTAATTGCCTCGTGGGAAGGCAGTCACGCCTGTACGAGATACTTCTTTAATGCCAAAAATTGACAGTAAATCAATTAAGGCATCGATTTTAGAGCTTTTCCCGGTTACTTCAATAGTCACAGAATTTCGCGACACATCAAGTATTTGTGCTCTAAAGGGGGTAATAATTCCATAGATCTCACTTCGTGTGGCCGCGGTAACACCGACTTTAATTAAAGCAAGTTCTCTAGCCACAATCTCTTGTTTTGTAATGTCTGTTACTTTAATGACATCAATTTGCTTATTTAGTTGTTTAATAATTTGCTCAGCATGATTTTCATCAATCACTTCGATGACAAAAGTCATCTTGGAAATGCCCGGCTGAGTCGTCGGTCCTACCGTAATGCTATCAATGTTGAATCCACGACGGGAAAGCAATCCCGTTAAACGATTAAGCACTCCACTATTATCTTGAACTGTGGCCGTAATTATTCTTTGCATGGATTATCAACTCCTATCATTTCTGAATAACTTGCTCCAGCTGGAACCATTGGATACACTTTTTCAGCCCGTTCGACACGAATATCCACTAGAACCGGACCATCATAAGCAAAAACTTCATCTAATACTTGATCTACTTCTGATTCTTTGTCTACTTTATAGGCTTTAACGCCGTAAGATTCAGCCATTTTAATAAAATCAGGATTTCGACCGGTCATTAAAGATTCAGAATAGTTCTCATCGTATAAAATTTCTTGCCACTGACGAACCATTCCTAATGCTTCGTTATTAATAATGAAGATTTTAATCGGTAAATTATATTCGTGCATCACTGCAAGCTCTTGGTTCGTCATTTGGAATCCACCGTCTCCTACAAATAATGTGACCACTTTATTAGGATTTCCAACTTGAGCGCCGATCGCTGCTGGGACTCCGAATCCCATCGTTCCTAATCCACCGGACGTAACGAAGTGATTAGGATGTCTGACGTTACTAAATTGAGCGGCCCACATTTGATGTTGGCCAACGTCAGTAATGACGATCGCTTCGTGGTTTGTTTTTTCAGCTACTTTTTCTGTAAACCATTGAGGAGAGATTAACTCTTGACCCGTGTTGTACCAAAATGGATGATCTTCGTTTGTTTGAATACACTCTTTATTCCATTCACTAAAGTCTAAATCTTGCTCTTCTAAGTCCATCATCGCTTCCAAGGCTGCTTTAGCATCTGCTACGACTGGAATATTGGTTGGAACATTTTTACCAATTTCAGCTGGGTCAACGTCAATATGAGCAATGACTGCATCAGGCGCAAAAGTGGCGATATTTCCTGTTAAACGATCGTCAAATCTTGAACCGATATTGATAAGCAAATCACACTTTTCAATAGCCATGTTCGCTCCATAAGACCCATGCATTCCAGCCATTCCCATAGATAGCTCGTGATGCTGATCAAATGCACCGGTTCCTTGTAGCGTATTAACTACTGGCATTGGGTAACGCTTGATAAATTCAGCTAAAACTTTCGATGCTCCGGAAGTAATAATTCCTGCTCCGACAAGTAAAACAGGACGCTGAGCTTGCTCTAGTGCACTAAGCACTCGCTTAATTTGTTCTGGATGAGGATGTTTAGTCGGTTGATAACCTGGTAAATTTATATTTCCACATACCTTCGTATCAACTACTGTTTCAAAGATATCTTTTGGAATATCAACTAGCACGGGTCCAGGACGTCCGGTTGAAGCAATATGAAACGCTTCGTTTAATATACGCGGTAACTCTTTAACGTCTTTTACTTGGTAGTTATATTTTGTAATCGGCGTTGTTAGGCCAATCACGTCAGCTTCTTGGAAACCATCAGTTCCAATCAGTGATGAGGTTACTTGCCCTGCGATAACAACGATTGGAAGAGAGTCCAGTAATGCGTCAGCAATTCCCGTTAATAAATTCGTTACCCCCGGCCCTGAAGTCGCAATGACGACACCTGGTTTGCCTGTTGTTCTAGCGTATCCTTCTGCCGCGTGGATTAATCCTTGCTCGTGGCGACATAGAATATTTTTAAAACTAGGATTTACACGATATAGCGCATCAAATAACGGCAATACAGCGCCACCCGGATAACCGAAGACGACTTCAACATCGTTATCCATCAGTGATTGAATTAATAGTTCTGCACCATTCATTGCGTTGGTTGTTTGTTTGTTAGTCAATGTATTGCCTCCTTAAATAATTTTGCAAATAAAAAAACTTTTCTCCTAGTCTGCTAAATCAGCAGATTGGGGAGAAAAAGTCAGTTCACGGTACCACCCAAATTCTCACTTACTTTACAGTAAGTGACTCAGTAACTGATAAAGTTATCAGTTCAGTTTTGGTAACGGGTACTGCTACTCGTTCAAACTTAATGCCTAGGCCTTGGGCTTGACTCTCAAAGATGACATAATTTCTATTACCTCTGAGCTCTCACTATTTCTCAGTCTCTGTGTAAGCAAATTTAGAAATTACCTTCTTTTCAACGATTTGAATTTAATGAGGAATTATCCTCTGATTGATTACATCATACTAGGACTCTAATTAATTTGCAAGTCTTTTTAATAAATTTTTAATGAAAATCTCCATAAACCGTTATTTTCTCCGCTTTAATATTTAATTTTTAATTATTTCTTAACAGCTTTTTTAATACCGCGAGCAATATCTTGTACCCGTGGCATTGAGGATAAATCAATGTTTCCTCCTGAAACGACAAGGCCAATCTTATTGACCGATTCTAATAATTCAGGATGGCTAAAACAAGCTGCTAAAGGGGTCGCTCCTGCGCCTTCAACTAATGTTTTATTTCGTTCTAGCATCCAAATGATAGCTTCAGCAATTTCTTCTTCAGTGACCGTTACGATTTCATCAACATATTCTTTAATGACTTGATAGGTTTTTTGTCCCGGTTCTCTTACCGAAATTCCTTCGGCAATGGATTCATTAGAAGGAAGACGTTTCAACTCGCCAGTTTCGACAGCTTCTTTCATAGAGGGAAAAGCTGCAGCTTCTACTCCGATGACTTTAATGGAAGGTTTAATGGACTTTGCAGCAACAGCAATACCACTGAGAAGTCCTCCCCCGCCTAAAGGAGCAATAATCATATCTAAATCTGGCTCTTGTTCTAACATTTCTAAAGCAATGGTTCCTTGTCCAGCCATAACGTAGTAATCGTCATAAGGATGAACATACGTGACATCATGTTCTTTTAAATAGGCTTCCGCTGCATCACCTGCGTCGGAATAAGTTTCTCCAACTAAAACGACTTCTGCTTTATACCCTTCAGCCGCTTCCACTTTTGCTTTAGGTGATGTTTCTGGCATGAAGATCTTTGCTTTGACACCTGCTGTACTAGCAGCCATCGCTACACCTTGGGCGTGGTTTCCCGCTGACGAACTGACAACACCCTTAGCCAGTTCCTCTGGGGTCAACTTATGAATTTTATAACTAGATCCTCTTAATTTAAACGAACCTGTTTTTTGCATATTTTCCATTTTGAAAAACACTTCTTTACCTAATCGTTCATTTGTCGTTTTTGAAGTCGTTAAGTCTGTACGGTGAGTAATTTGTTGTAAATATTCCCAAGCATCTTGAATCATTTCTAAATTTAGTTCTTCCATTTCGATATCTCCATTTCATAAATAAAAAAATAGGCTTATTTAGATTCTATAATCTAAATAAGCCTATTATTCATCACGCTGTATTAAGTGATATCAACGTTGCCCATTTAGATTGTAGTTAATCTATGCGGGCAGCATCAATCATCAGCACCTCATAGATACAAACTGATTTGTCGTGTTTGTATCTATAAGAATAAGACACAAACACTATCTAATAATGCTGATAATAATATTTAATAATAATTGTGTGCGTTGATTCACTGTAAAATACCTCTCTCATAATTCATTAATTATATCCTAATACAACTCTCGGGAAATAGTAAGTCTTTTTTAATAAACTTTTTATTTTTTTATTTACAATACAACGATTAACCTATACAAAAGGCAGTACGAAGGCTCCCGTACTGCTTTTTATTCTTTTACTGTTCGTCTTTATCGACAACTTTTAATTGACGATTTTTAAAGTCCGTTACGGCTCCTAGTGATGAACTCGAAACAATATGAGCATACTTACCAAGAGATCCTCTAGATTCTAATGGCGGAATAACACGCTTAGCATCTCGTTTAGCTAATTCTTCATCGGATACTTTCAACGTTAATTCACGAGTATCTTGATCGATAACAATAATATCGCCTTCTTCAACAAGACCAATTGGACCGCCGTCTTGCGCTTCTGGCGCGATATGTCCAACAACGAATCCATGGGATCCACCGGAGAAGCGTCCATCAGTTAATAGACAAACCTTTAATCCTTTACCGATTAATAAACTAGATAAAGAAAGCATCTCGGGCATTCCTGGTCCACCTTTTGGCCCTACATAGCGCACAATAACTACGTCGTCATCGACAATTTCATCCCTTAAAGCTGCTTCAATCGCTGCTTCTTCTGTGTTGTAAACTTTAGCAGGTCCTTCGTGACGTCTAACTTTCAAGCCAGATACTTTCACAACGGCTCCTTCAGGTGCTAAGTTACCTTTAAGAACAATTAGCGGCCCATCAGCACGTTTAGGATTAGATAGTGGCATAATGACGTCTTGGCCTTCTTTTAAGTCCGGTGCGTCTTTTAAGTTTTCCGCAATCGTCTTACCTGTGACTGTCATACAGTCGCCGTGGATGTACCCATTCTCATGTAAGTATTTTAATACGGCTGGGACGCCACCTACTTCATATAAGTCTTGGAAGACGTATTTACCACTTGGTTTTAAATCTGCTAAGTGCGGAACACGTTTTTGAATTTCGTTAAAGTCATCAATGGTTAATTCCACATCTGCTGCGTGAGCAATAGCTAATAAGTGAAGAATCGCGTTAGTCGAACCACCTAGCGCCATCGTTAGAACGATCGCATTTTCAAGGGATTTTCTTGTAATAATATCACTTGGTCGAATATCTTTTTCAAGTAAATTCTTTAACGCTTTACCTGCAGCGTGAACGTCATCTAATTTGTCTTGTGTTTCTGCTGGGTGTGAGGATGAACCGGGTAAACTCATTCCCATGGCTTCAATGGCAGAAGCCATTGTGTTAGCAGTGTACATTCCCCCACACGCTCCCGGACCAGGACAAGCATTACATTCAATTTCTTTTAATTCTTCATCAGAGATCTCATTGTTATTCCAATGGCCAACCCCTTCAAAAACAGAAACTAAATCGATATCTTTTCCGTTATGTTTCCCAGGACGGATTGTTCCACCGTAAACGAAAATCGACGGAATATCTAAGTTAGCCATAGCAATTAAACATCCTGGCATGTTCTTATCACACCCACCGATGGCTAAAAAGCCGTCACAGTTGTGTCCGCCAATGGCTGCTTCTACTGAATCGGCAATAATATCTCGAGAAGGCAGTGAATAACGCATTCCTTGAGTTCCCATCGAAATACCGTCAGAAACGGTAATGGTTCCGAATTGAACGGGCCAGCAGTCCGCTTCTTGAACACCTGCTTTTGCCACAATTCCTAAATCGTGTAAGTGAATATTACACGGCGTATTTTCAGCCCATGTACTAATAACACCGACAATGGGTTGTTCAAAGTTTTCATCTTCCATTCCTGTTGCTCTTAACATTGCACGGTTAGGTGATTTAACCGCACCATCGTAGATTTTACTACGAGATCTTAAATCTTTTTTATCTGTCATTCAGAGAGCTCCTTTCAATCTATATAATGTGAATTATCTTACGTATTGTTTAGTTTACCATAAAAATTAAAAAATAAACATTTTTTATATAAAAATAAGTTTTCATTATCCTTTTTATCATAAATCGCTAATAATCACTTGACCTTCTTGTTGTTTTAGCTAAAATAAACTTATTACTCATTCAACGAAAAAGAAAGTGAAATGATGAACGGAAGAAAGGGGTCATTTTGTGAGGGAAAATATTATAATGAATGACTTAGCGAAAGACTATAGTGAAGCGATTGCGGAAGTATTAAAGTCTATTTATGATCCAGACATTGAACTAGATATTTATAATTTAGGGCTCGTTTATGAAGTTAATATAAACCCAGAAGGTATTTGCCAAATTGTTATGACTTTTACAAGTCCTGGTTGCGAATGTGTGGAGATTGTGCCGGTGGAATTAAGAGAGAAGATTCGCCAAATCGATGGGATTACCGACTTGGATTTAAATATCGTGTGGGATCCGGCTTGGAATATGAATCGTATTAGTCGTCTTGGTCGAATTACTTTAGGCATTAGTCCCCGCTAATACTTACAAAATATTAAATACCCTACCAATACTCGAACTCGAAAACATTGGTAGGGTATTATTCTAGAGTAGTCAAACATATGTGACACATACTTAAAGTTCTAGTACAAAATAAATAGAATTGAATAGGGTTCTGGGGGACCGCGGTCCCCCAGAAAAAATTAAGCACTTTGTGATTCAAAGTATTGGGCCACG
>NZ_FNEL01000073.1 GCF_900100125.1 Dolosicoccus paucivorans
CACGCCCTTATTCGCCTTGGCAGAATGGTAAGGTAGAGCGTAGCCATCGAATTGACGACGAGCGCTTTTACCATCGTCGAACATTTACGTCAGAAGAAGCGTTATTTAAGGCGCATGCGCGTTATATTAACCGAAGTAATAATATCCATCGTAAAGTACTTAACTTTTTGAGTCCAAATGAAGTCGTGGCCCAATACTTTGAATCACAAAGTGCTTAATTTTTTCTGGGGGACCGCGGTCCCCCAGAACCCCATTCAATTCTATTTATTTTGTACTAGAACTTTAAGTGTGTGTCACATATGTTTGACTACTCTAGAATAGACTATTTTTTTACCGAGTTGCGTATTGACTGAGTAGGCGAATATGGTATACTTATAAAGTATTGTTCAACAAACGAACAAATTTGATTTTATGTTTGGAGGGAAATCAATGCGCGTTAATATTAACCTAGAATGTACAGAGTGTGGCGATCGCAACTACTTAACAACAAAGAATAGACGTAACAACCCAGAGCGTCTAGAAGTTAAAAAATATTGCCCACGTTTAAGAAAAGTTACTTTACATCGTGAAGTTAAAAAATAATGAAATAAAGCAAGTTAACGATTGGGTTAACTTGCTTTTTTAATATCGAACGTAAAGGAGACAAGAATGACTAAGCAATCGATACGACAGGATACGTTAAATGCATTAGATCAAATGCCACAAGCTTTAAGACAGGTTTATGAAGATAATTTACTTCATCAATTGCTAAATAAGATTCAAAGAGAATCTATCAAAACGATCGGGTTCTATTACGGATTTCATCCAGAAATAATGACACCTCACTTTTTTGATACTTTATGGCAAGAAGGGGTTCAAATTTATTTACCGCGAATGCAACCCAAACGTCAGCTGACTTTTCATCTGTATCAAGATCAAGACCCTTTAGATGTTGCTTTTAAAGATCGCGTGTACCAACCTTATAACGAAGCAAAGTCAATTGACCCAAGCCAATTGGACCTTTTAATTGTTCCGGGTGTTGCTTTTAAACTAGACGGGCATCGAATTGGCCATGGGGGTGGTTATTATGATCGTCTATTAGAAAAATCTACCATGCCCACAATCGCTTTAGTCTTTCCTCAACAAGTTTATAAAGCCGATGCGTGGAACGTTCAAGCTCATGATTGTGCAGTTGAGAGTCTGCTGATTGCTAGAAAAGAAAATGAGGAGGATTAAGTCAATGGATTACTTTAAAAAATCTGTTTGGAAAGATGCTCCCTTTGTGACTTACGCATTGCTTAGTATAATTATTGCTTGGTATTTGGCCACGTTACTCATTTTTAAAACAACAGAAACGACCCATGCTTTAGTAAGAATGGGGGCAAAATTTAATCTTTTTATTGTTGAACGTGGTGAGTGGTGGCGTCTGATAACCGCAGGGTTTTTGCATATTGGTTTTCGTCATTTGTTAATGAATGGTATTAGTATTTATTTTATTGGACGTCATTTAGAACAAATTATTGGTCATTGGAACTTCTTTTTAGTTTATATGACTTCGCTGATTGGTGGAAATTTATTTTCTTTTGCTTTTAGTACTAATGTTTCTGCCGGTGCTAGTACGGCGATATTTGGAACCTTTGCTGCGTATATTATATTAGCTTATCTGAATCCAGGAAACCTTTACTTAGAACGTTACGCCCGTACGTTTGGCACACTGCTTATTTTTAATATTATTTTTGGACTGACTAGTGTGGGAGTAGATAATTGGGGCCATATTGGCGGAGCGGTATATGGTGGTTTAATAATGGCTTTAATCGATTTTATTCATTTGAAAAATAATAAGTTAATATGGACAATAATCGGTATAATAGTTATAATAACGCTTACATTATTTGTATTAGGCATTCGATTAACACACTTAGGAGGATAATAATGAATAAATACGTAGTAGGAATAGATTTGGGAGGAACATCTGCTAAATTAGCTTTTGTAACGCCAGAAGGGGTTATTGAGCATCAATGGTCTCTGCCAACCAATACGTCCGATGAAGGTCGTTATATTGTTTCTGAGATTATTGAAAGTATCCAAAAAGAAATAAAGCATCAAGAGATAACTCAAGATCAATTAATAGGAATTGGAATGGGATCTCCTGGAGCTATTAATATAGATGAAGGATCTGTGATTGGCGCCTATAACTTAGGATGGTCCCAAAGACAATACGTCAAAGATCAGTTCCAAAAAGCTTTCGATTTACCCTTTGCGATTGATAATGATGCAAACGTCGCTGCTTTAGGTGAGCAGTGGCAAGGTGCAGGGGATAATCAAGATAACGTCGTAATGATCACTCTAGGAACCGGCGTAGGTGGCGGAATCGTTAACGAAGGAAAGCTAGTTCATGGTGAAGGAGCTGCAGGAGAGATAGGACATTTAACCGTCGATCGTTATTATAATTTTTCGTGTACTTGTGGTAAAAAAGGTTGCGTAGAAACGTTAGCTTCCGCAACAGGGATTGTAAATATTGCTAAAGAACTTGCGTCACTATTTGAAGGCGAGAGCTCTTTAAAAGATCAATTAAATGACGAAACGGCGACAGTTGATGCAAAGGTAATTGTTGATGCAGCTAAAGAGTCGGATCCTTTAGGAGTAGAAGTCATGAAAGAAGTAGGGTACTTTTTAGGTTTAACTTGTTCTCACGTGGCGACCTTAGTAAACCCTTCAGAAATTGTCCTAGGTGGCGGGGTATCTCATGCGGGGCAATATTTACTTGATTTAATTCAACCTTATTTTGAAGAAATGACTTTCCCTCAAGTAATTGAAACAACCAAAATTTCCTTAGCTGAGTTAGGAAATGACGCAGGGGTTTTAGGGGCTAGCAAAATAATCTTACAACAAATTAACTTATAGAAAGGAATTGTTATGCAGTTACTTATTACTTTATTAGTAATTATTGCCGCAGTTTTAATTGGTTATGGTTTATTTTACTTATATATTTATACTATCCGTAAAAAATCAGCTAACTTTATCACTGCAGATGAGATGAAAAAAGATTTAAGAAGAGTTCAATTGATTGATGTTCGCGAACAACCAGAATTTGATGCAAAGCATATTTTAGGAGCACGCAATATTCCTGCTTCTCAGTTCAAACATCGTTTTAGCGAAATTAGACGAGATCAAAAAATTTATTTATATGATGAAACGACAGTCAGCGCAGCCCGTGCAGCAAACATTTTAAGAAAAAATGGTTATCAAGAAATTTACATCCTCGATGGTGGCATTGAAGAGTGGGATGGACGCACAAAATCTAATATTTAAAAAAACGATGATGTACTGACTTTGCATCAATACATCATCGTTTTTTACTGAGAAATATTACGACATAATTGTTTCAATGACTGACCATAGAACCATTCCTATGGACGTTAAAATAACTAACACCATGATAATGGAGAAAATACGAATGACTTTTTCCATGCGAGTTAGTTTCTTTGTAGGTTGCATTTTATACATCTTATCACCTCATCTAGATATATTGTATTTTATCTAAGAAAGTGAATAGATGCAATGAATGTTTTCTTAAAGCTAGTCCTAATTGTTAAAATCTGATAAACTAAAGATAGCATTTGTATCAATAATAACAAATAGAATAAAGAAAAGGAGCATAACGAATGAATGAATCAAATAAAAAACCACGTGTGTTGATTATTGAAGATGAAAAAAACTTAGCACGTTTCGTAGAGTTAGAATTACAACACGAAGGGTATGAAACAAAATCTTTCTACGACGGTCGTAGTGGATTAGAAAGCGCTTTAAATGAAGATTGGGATGTCATTTTACTTGATTTGATGTTACCAAAACTTAACGGACTCGAGGTGTGTCGTCGTATTCGTCCTGTAAAGGATACACCAATTATTATGATGACTGCTCGTGACTCTGTCATTGACCGAGTTTCCGGTTTGGATCAAGGTGCTGATGATTACATTGTTAAACCTTTCGCAATTGAAGAGCTGTTAGCTCGTTTACGCGCATTATTTAGACGAATTAACATTGAAGAAGAACATCGCATGATGCAACAACCTACGGTACGCTACCGTGACTTAGTTATCGAAAAAGACAATCGTATTGTTCGCCGTGGTGATGAAGTGATTGATTTGACTAAACGAGAATATGAACTACTCTTATTTTTAATGGAAAATATTAATATGGTGATGTCTCGTGAAGTTCTTTTAGAAAAAGTATGGGGCTATACAGCTGAAGTAGAAACGAATGTGGTCGATGTTTATATTCGTTACTTAAGAAATAAAATTGATGTGCCTGAAAAAGATAGTTACATTCAAACTGTACGCGGAACAGGCTATGTAATGAGAACTTAACATGTCACTGCATTGGTTTAAGAAAATAAAAGAGCCCTTATCTCTTCGCTGGAAGTGGAGTATTATTCTTTTTCTTTGTTTTAGTGGATTAACCATTCTTTCAGCGGTGAGCTATACTTACTACACCATCCATCAACAACAACTGTTATACCAAAAACGTAACGAACAATTAGTTCAAGACGTAAATAGCTATCTATCTTCTTTTGGTTTAACCGTTGAACGTGAAATCATTGCTGCTAATCGATCGGATCATTTAGACCGCTCGATGAATGCTCATCACTTTGATCATTTAAGAACGCTGTTAGAGCCTTCAGATGCGCGGATAAACTTATATACAGTTGATGGAAGAACCGTTTATCAAACGATTAGTAAACGATTACCGGAATTACAAGAATCTTCTGAATTACTATATAATGAAGAAATTGATGGGTGGATTAATCATCAAAACATTTATGGTCGCGAATCAGGGAATAGGGTAGGAAGTTTTACTTTATATATTCCATCCTTTCGCTCATTTTATGATTTAAAGCCGTTACTTTGGTTATCGTTACTATTTATGTTACTTTCTTTACCTTTAGCGATTTTAATTTCTCATGTCTTCTTGAAACCTTTGACTTATTTAAACGATGTATTAGATTTAATCGAAGAAGAGAATTTATCGCAAATTCGTATGCGTCAACCCTCTAATGATGATGAGTGGAGTGATTTAAACGTTCACATTAACCGCTTATTGGATCGGATTGATCTTTATGTGCGAAATCAAAAACAATTCGTGGAAGATGTGTCCCATGAATTAAGAACGCCCGTTGCGATCGTAGAGGGACATTTAAAGCTATTAACTCGTTGGGGTAAGGATGATCCGGAGATATTAGAAGAATCCATTGATGCATCTTTACAAGAAATGTTAAGAATGAAAGTTTTAATTCAAGAAATGTTAGATCTTTCAAGAGCTGACCACGTTGACGTTGATTATAAAGATGAAGTGACAGAAATATATACAACAACTGCTCAAGTGTTTTCTAACTTTAAAATGTTGCACCCTGAATTTGAATTTTATTTCGATTCAGAAAATGCTAATCATGAACTGTTTGTTCGCATGTTTAGAAATCACTATGAACAAATTTTGATTATTTTAATGGATAATGCGGTGAAATATAGTCTAGACCGCAAAGAAGTTCATATTGCTCTTAGTTCGTCATTTACCCATGTAGAAATTGCCATTCAAGATTTTGGTGAAGGAATGACAGAAGAAGACAAAGAGCGAGTATTTAGTCGCTTCTACCGTGTTGATAAGGCAAGGTCACGAGAAAAAGGTGGTACTGGATTGGGATTAAGTATTGCTAAACAGTTAGTCGAAACTTATAAAGGGCATATTCGAGTCGAAAGCTCTTTAGGACACGGCTCAATCTTTTATATCGAACTGCCTTTAATTACAGACGAAGAGCAGATCAAACAAAGTAAAGAGAAAGTCCTTCAACAACACGACCAACTTTATGAATAGAAAATAGGCAACTGCTTCCATCAAAGAAAGTAGTTGCCTATTTATTTTTAATTATTTTTGGCGTCTATTTTGTAAACCTTCGTTACGACGACGTTTTTTTGTTGGAATGATTCGGTCCGGTTGTGGTGATGGTGTGACATCTTTACGGTGGACAGAAGGAAGTTCATCTTTTAATAAATCATGATGTTTTGCCTCTTCATCAATCATTTCTTGAATACGTGGACGAACGATTTGGTTGACGTATAATTGTTGAAGTAACATAACAACTGCGCCTGTTAAGAAATAAATACCTAAACCAGCTGAAGTTGTTAAAGTAATCCAACCAAGCATTAATGGGTTCATTAAAAGCATTGTCTTACTTGTTTGTTGTGCTGCTGGGTTAGATGACTGAGGCATATTCCGTTGCATTAACCAAGCTTGTAAAAATGAAACACCCACTACTAAAATAAAGATTAAGTAACTCTTTTGACCAAGTTGAATATTGAAAAAGGTTGCTTGTTTAATTTGTTCAGATGAACGAATAGCCGCATAAACAGCAGCGATAATTGGCATTTGGATAAGTAAAGGTAAACAACCTCCTAATCCACCTAACATATTAATATTATATTTTTTGTAAACAGCCATTTTTTCATTATTAAGACGAATCTTTTCATTTTGATCATCTGTTTCCGCAATTAACTTATCAATCGCATCAATTTCCGGTTGGGCAATTTGCATGCGTGATTGACTAATCATTGAATCCTTAGTCATTTTAATTGAAGAAGGAAGCATTAAAAGTCTTGTAATAATTGTAACGATGATGATCGCGATGCCATAACTTCCTCCAAAAAGGTTAGCTAAAAAATCTAATAAATTGGATGTAGGCTTTCCAATGTATTCATAAACCCATCCAGAAGGATTTCCTGCAGCGTCATAAGACACACAGCCTGTCGCAATTAATGCAACCATTACCAAAAGAAATAGCATCATGAGTTTCTTTTGATTTTTTTGAGATATTACCATAATTCACACTCCACTAAATTTAATCTACGTTTAAATATAGCGAACTTTGCGCTAAAAAACAATACAACTAATGGATGATTTTAAAAGTCGTATCTAGAGTAGTCAAACATATGTGACACA
>NZ_FNEL01000040.1 GCF_900100125.1 Dolosicoccus paucivorans
TATCAGCGAAATGAAAAGGCGCTGCTTGCTTCAATGCTTGAGATGTATGTTTCAGGCGTTTCGACACGTAAAGTCTCTAAGATTGTTGAGGAGTTATGTGGTAAATCAGTTTCTAAGTCCTTTGTTTCTAGTCTGACTGAACAGTTAGACCCTCTGGTCAATGAATGGCAGAACCGTTCGCTCTCAGGTACGAATTATCCTTATCTGATGACTGATGTTCTCTACATAAAAGTCCGTGAGGACCATCGAGTGCTTTCTAAAAGCTGCCATATTGCGATCGGGATAACAGAAGGGGGTGATCGTGAAATCATTGGCTTCATGATCCAAAATGAAGAAAGTGATGACACATGGTCCATCTTCTTTGACTACTTAAAAGAACGCGGTCTACAGGGGGCAGAACTCATCATTTCTGACGCCCATAAAGGCCTAGTGTCTGCGATTCGTAAGTCCTTTACCAACGTAAGTTGGCAGAGATACCAGGTCCATTTTTTAAGAAACATCTTCAGTTCCATTCCAAAAAAGAATTCAAAACTGTTTAGAGAAGCAGTAAAAGCGATCTTTAAGTTTACGGATATCGAACTCGCTCGAACAGCTAAGAATGCCTTAGTCGGTGAATATATTGACCCGTCCAAATATACAAAAGCATGCGAAACATTGGATAATGGCTTCGAAGATGCCTTTCAATACACGGTCATCGGAAATGGCCACAATCGGCTAAAAAGCACCAACCTTCTTGAACGACTGAACCAGGAAGTCCGCAGAAGAGAAAAGTTTATTCGTATCTTTCCCAACCGAGCGTCCGCCAATCGATTAATTGGAGCTGTCCTTGTGGATCTTCATGATGAATGGCTCAGTTCTACAAGAAAATATATTAAGTTTGATCAATGAGTGACCGGTAAAACATTGTATAGTATTTTACATAGGATTGTGGACTTGACTTATTATACAACAATTTATGAATCACTAGAACGATTGTTAATGAAATTATTTCTTTTTGCCATTTCATTTAAAATAAAATTTTCAGAACGCCAAAGATGTTTAGCAATAATATCCATTAGCAGTTCTTCGTTCCTTTGTTCAAAAGCGTAATAAATTTCCCAATGCTCTTCTAATGCTGCTTGACCTCGAGTACTAGACATAATAGACATACTTCTAAAATAAGCCAGGTATTCCTTAAGTTGATCTATGATCATTTTACTTAAGCGCATGTCACTCACTTGATACATAAATTCGTTAAATTCATAAAAATTTTGTTTAAGCTTTTCTAGATCATTACTCCTATAATACTCATTACCTCTTCGGAGTAGTTGCTCCATTTGACTTAGTTGCTCATCAGTGATTACTTGAAAAGCTTTGCTTGTAACCATAGTTTCGATAGCTAAGCGCAACTCAAAAATTTCGCGTGTATCTTTGCGACTGATACCTATAACTATAATACCTTGTCCGGGTATTCTTTCTACAAGCTTCTCTTTTTCTAACATATTAAGGGCCGCTCGCAAAGGAGTTCTACTAACGTTCAGTTCTTCTGCAATTCGTTGCTCAATAATCCTCTCTCCTCTGAGAATGTCTCCTGAAATAATCGCTTCTTTAAGACCTTCATATAACATCGTTTGTAAAGATTTGTTTTTTGTTAAATTAGTTCGCCTAATTAACTCCTTAATTATAGCTCCCATAATTCCTCACTTTCTTGAGGTATGTATCCCTCTAACATCATTATCATTATTATAACGCTTAATAAATCTGCCGATCCTCCAGGACTAATATTTTTCTCTTGAAAAATATTATCCCATTTATTTAAAAAAAATCTCACATTTTTTTCTGTTAAAGTATTTATTTCAGAAGAAAAAACATATTGTACCATATCTAATGTTTCAGAATCACTTCTGTTTAAAATATTAATGTCCTCTACTTCTGAAATTAAGAGTGTGAGAATTAGTAAGAAACTCCCTGAAATATCATTGGTGCTTTTTAAAAGAGATCGAGCGTAAGGTAAAACTTTGTTTACTAATATAGGATAGCCCTGCTCAGCGAGACCTCTTACACCTGTCGAACCATACTGTAAATATTGTCGCTCTCCTGGAGTGAGAAGATTCGGATTTTTTTTGTGAATACTTTCCATATCTTCTTTTATTAGACCTTTACACATATTAGAAACTATTGAAAAAACCTGGTGAGTATCTTTACTACTCCAAATGATCTCTCTCTTGGTTTGCAAATGCAAACCTATTGCTCCTAAAATAACTGCAAAACTAAAATTAGCTCCCTTATGAGTATTAATGTTAGAGGTAGCTGAAAACATAGAATGTTCTGCCTTTACTCCTTCTCTTCTTAATTTATGAAAAAGATACGAGATTGCTCCTTCATGACTATAGCCTATTTTTAAATAGTTGCATATATGAGGCATCAAAGCCTGTATACTTCTCATAAAAGTGGTATAATCCATATCGTCATGGGAGCCATTGTTTTTTAAATCTACCAGTCCTGGTTTAGGATGCAACATTACTTCCATCCGCAATGAGTTCGTAGCCATGACAGAAATTTTTTCTAGTAAACAGTTCATATTCTCTCCTAATTTTCATTTAAACAAAAATATTCCTCTAACAGCTCTGTAATTTTGGTATCTAACTCGTCAATAGAATGTCTTCTAGAGCGTGCACATTCTTTTGCATCTGCTCCACAGAGTAGACACTTTCGAGGATCTCTATCGATCTCTCTTCGAGATAAACTTGTTGGTCCAGAAGCTCCCAAAAAAACAAGATCAAAATCCCATATTCTTGCAATTTTTTTTGATTCTTCAAATTTAATCAATTCTCTTTTAATACTCAATTTTCTTGCTTTATTTGAAATTTCATAAATACTGCTATATCCTCTGTAATCAAGATTCTCCCAAATCTTATCTGATTTTACTTTAAGAGTTTTCATCAACGTTAACAGTTCATATTGCCCCTCTTTGTAAGCTTTATAAAGTAGTGGAGAGGTTTTTCTTGGGCCCGGAACATTAAGATTAAAAGTAATTAACCTTAAGTTTTTATCTGTTTGAAATAAATCATGAAAAATAGCATTTCGTTCATCCCTAAGTTCTAAAACATCTTTTAACTCTACTATTTGTTTATCTGCGTACTTCTTCATCTATTTCTTCCCCTACTCTCTTACTTTTTAATTACTTAATCATTCTATTAAAACAAAAACGACCTTGCGGTCGTTTTCTTAAAACTGAATAACTCCAAGCAATGTAGCTGCAATAAGCGTTATAATACTTGCTCCCCACATAATCGGTAAATTAGCTTTAATATGTTCTCCAATTGTAGTCTCCGCTAATCCTATACCAACATAGTTTGCTGCAACGGTAGGGCTAATATAAGTACCCCACGTTCCTGTAATTAAAAACGTCGCTGCTACTACTTCTGGTGAAATGCCAAATGGACCTACAATTCCAATAATTAAAGGAAGTAAAGCGAAGTAAAACGCGTCGGTACCTAAGACAATCATTAGTGGAACCGAGAATAAAGCAATTACCCAGTGCATATGTGGCGATAAAAATTCCGGAAGCACATTAATAATTGAAGTTGCCATGGCGTCTACCATCCCTGTTCCTTGAATAATCCCTACAAAGACCCCTACGGAAAAGAGCGTCATAGACATCACAATTGCATTGTCTCCATACTCTTTAATCTTCTTATTCTGCTCTTTAACAGATCGGAAGTTACCAAACACTCCAATTAAAAACGCTACCATGAATAAATAATGAATAGGTAAAGGCGTATCAAGGAACAGTAAAGCTAAAAGGATAATAGTTAGTACTAAGTTAAAGATATACAACCCTTTACTAGTTTTAAATCCTGGGGTAGCCCCTTCATCGGTTAGCTGGATCTCAGCAAGATTAACATTGCTATCTTGTCTTTTCGAATGAAACCACGCTATCGCTACTGATATAATTAACATAACGACTACAGCTGGAAGAATGATTTTATAGAGATCAAATACCTCTACCTCTGCTACAGAGGCCGCTCGAATGGTAGGTCCCCCCCACGGCAAAATGTTCATTGTAGACATCATAGCGATTACCGTACCTAAGAAAGCTGTAGGCTTAACACCCAAGCGATCCATGATTAGCTTAAAAGCAGGTATGGTAATTAAATAAGTAGAGGCTCCACTTCCGTCTAAGTGAGAAACGAGCGCTACCAATAGCACTGCAATAAAAATCATGGTAACATTTTTACCAAATTTTTTCGTAATAAAGTTGACTAACGGATCGAATAGTCCCTGATCTGCCATCATTGTAAAATATGAGATAGAGAACAAGAACATAACCGCTGTATTTAAAATTGACCCTAAACCATCACCAATATATGTGGCTAGATCGGTTAGGCTTGTTCCAATTGCTAAAGCAGCAATACTTGGTAAAATAACAAATGCCACCGGAGGAATTAATTTATTGGTAATTAATACATACATTAAGATGGCAAAAAGCGTAAATGAAACGATAGCTAACATAGCTTACCTCCTTATAATCTTAAATATTTATCCTTCATGATTGTTGACTGTATCAATCAACGTTCCGTCTCTATATTCAATTAATGCCACTGTCTTGTCTCCGTATTCAATCGGCTGAGGTGTTCCAGCAACTTTGTAAGCTTGCTCTTTCAACTCCTGGATATCTATGATCTCTATCCCTTTTTCTTTGAAATGGGTAATAAGATCTTGTCGCAACGGATTAATAGCCACTCCTAATTCTGTGACTACAACGTCAATGGTCTCACCGGGAGTTACCACCGTATTCACCTTTTCTACTACAGTGGGGATTCTACCTCTTAATACAGGGGCCAAAATCATCGACATTTTAGCTGCAGCTGCAGTATCACAGTGACCGCCGGAAGCCCCCCTAATAACACCATCTGAGCCTGTAATAACGTTCACATTGAAGTCCGTATCAATTTCAAGTGCCGATAGTACCACCACGTCTAATTGGTTTACCGCCGAACCTTTATTTGCTGCACTAGCATAAAAATCTGCTCCAATTTCATAGTGATGGTCATTATTGATGAGAGAATCGATCGCTCCGGTGTCGAAAGACTGCACATCAATTAATTTTTTAATCAGTCCTTGCTCTAACATTACTCCCATTTGGTTAGTGATACCACCTAAAGCAAAGTTTGCGGTAATATTATTTTCTTTCATTGCTTCACTTAAAAATTTAGATACTGCAAGAGTAGAACCACCTGTTCCAGTCTGGAACGAAAAACCTTCCTTAAAGTATGGCGAATTGATAATAATTTCAGCTGCTTTCTCAGCAATCATCAATTCTTTAGGATCTTTAGTAACTCTTGTGGCTCCACTTGCTATTTTAGATGGATCACCAATAGACTCTACTTCTACGACATAGTCCACACGAGTTTGTGGAATACTAATAGGAGTATTAGGATATGGCATTAAACTATCAGTAATAATTACAACCTTATCAGCATATTCCGCGTCCACTTTAGCGTATCCAAGTGACCCACACGGCGCTTTACCTTTCACTCCGTTTGCGTTCCCATAAGCATCTGCGCTAGACGCTCCGAGAAAAGCGACATCAATTTTAATCTCACCTGTTTCAATCGCGCGAGCACGTCCTCCATGAGAACGGATAACTACAGGTTTATCCATTAACCCTCTTGATATCGCTGCGCCCACTTCATCTCGCAAACCACTAGAAGTAATTTCAGTAATAACACCGTTTTTTATGTGTTCAATTAAAGGCGCATGTACGTTTGCTATTGAGCTAGACGCTAGCTTTAAGTTTTTTATGCCAGCTTTGGCTATTTCGTCCAGCACCATATTCAGTACTGCGTCGCCTTCTCGGAAATGATGATGAAAAGAAATTGTCATCCCATCACACAAACCAGTTTTTTGAATAGCTTCTTTAATGTTTGAGAGCATTTTTTCCTCACCCGGCTGAATTGCTTTCACGCATCCTGAAGCTCTTTGGTATTCATCTCGATTATGAAACGCTCCTTCAAAAAGCTGGAATTCTCCTAGGTATTCTGTTGGAATGTCACGATTAATTTTATTTTTCTTCATTATACCGTTCCCTTTCTAACACCAGTAGCTTTTGCTAATTTTACAATGACTCTCGCATCTTCAATAATTGGACCATCAACCATTTTACCATCAACTACCACTACACCGCGTCCCTGTTTTTCTGCTTCTTTAACAGCGATTAATACACGTTGCGCATGATCTAACTCTTCTTGAGTAGGCTTGAATACTTCATTGACATATGGAATTTGGCGAGGGTTGATAACAGACTTTCCATCAAAACCAAGTTGTTTAATCAATTCTGTTTCTCTTTGAAGATTTTTCATATCATTAATATCTGCAAAGACAGTATCTACCGCCGATATACCTGCTTCGCGCGCAGCATGAACAATCATGGAGCGAGCAAAATATAACTCTTCACCATTCCGATCAAAATATCGATGTGTACCCATAGCAGTGGTGTAATCTTCTCCACCAATAGCAATCCCTATCATTCGTGAGCTAGCATTTGCTATTTCTCGAGCATTTAATACGCCGGATGGACCTTCAATAGCAGCAAATATTTTCGTTGATCCAATTTCTTTACCAATAGCTTTTTCTGTCTCATAAATAACTTCTTCAATATCATGAATATCTTGAGCTGTTTCAGTTTTTGGAGATCTAATTCCATCTACACCGGCTCTTACCATAGCACGAATGTCATCGATGCCTCCGTCCGAAAGTGCGTTTATTCTTACTAATACCTCTGATTCGTCGTAATCAAACGTTTTAAGTGCCTGATATAATAAAAATCTAGCTGTATCTTTTTCAGTCAGAGCAACAGAATCTTCCAAGTCAAACATAATTGTATCTGCCCCGTACAGACCTGCATCTTTCAACATCCCTGCATTACTAGCAGGAACAAACATCATTGTTCTTCTTAAACGCTCCATTTATCGATCAACTCCCAATCTAATTCTTCCTGCTTTCCTGCTGCCCGAAGGACCGCCGCTAAAGTGCGTGCTCGTAAAGTACAATCTAAAGCGCCTTGATCTTGTATCTTTACGCTTACATTAGTGATATTCATTTTATTTAGAGCATCACGCACAACTTCCTGCATTTGTTCTCCAAATTGCTGAATTACTGGACTTTGTAATTCGATATGAATTCCTTCTGATACACCAGGCGCAACTATTACTTGCGCATCTGAAGATTCCAAAGTCCCTGCTTGACCAATATTCTTTATTTCTAACTTCATCGTTTACTCTCCTTCTTTTTCAGTAATTCTTTCAAATAATTTAAAGTAGTTTGAGGAACTAGCTCTTTTAATTTTTCAAAATTTAATAAATCACTTGAATGGGGCGCCAGATATCTCCTTACTTGAGTAGCGCTAATTACGCCACTTTGGTTTTTCACTCTTGGAACAATAATTGTCTCAATATTATGTAATTCCTTAGACAGAACTTGATTATATAAATTAGTCACTTCAGAATTTGGTTCTGAACCTAAATACCGTTTATTAATATTTAGGGATGGCGCAATAATTTCCGAAAATAAAGCGGCATCTATACTCGCCTGAATTTTAGAAACTGCCATTTCTTCATTTAAAAAATAAGAAGGAAAAGTAGCAGTAGAGACCATATATGGTCCAGTCGGTACTACGACTACATTTTTCAAATGTGCTGTTCCTAATTTGACCATCGCTATCCGATCTTTAAACGAAAACAGAGAACGCTCTTGCGAGACAACAAACACGATAACGCTTTTTTCATTTAAACTTGCTCGCTCTACTAAATATTGATGTCCTAATGTAAAAGGATTGGCATTCATCACAATGGCAGCAGCTGGTTTTTGTAGATGTTCGGTTTGCTTTTTCCAATAATCAATTTGATGCTCAATCCCCAGAATAGAGCGTTCCATAAATACTATTTGATTGTTCCAATTCACCAATTGATTAAAACCTAAAAACTTGAACTTCTCTGCTGCACATGGTCTAGTGTACACATAAGCGCTTGTATGTCCTCTTCGATAAATTTCATTCAACAATTCGGTCATTAAAGAGTTAAAAGAACCTTCTCCTTGAAATTCAGAATCAATAGCGACCATTTTAATCAAATTGTCCAATAGTGATCCTGTGCCTATGATCTGCCCTGTTTTTTCATCTTCAATAACTAAAGTAAAATCAACCGTTTTCTCAGAGCGAAGTCCTTCTTTGTTCAATAGGTTTATCCATTCCTTGTGATCCTTAGCTAGGTCAAAGGGCCATATCTGCTTAATCTTCAAAATATTTCACCTCTAAAAATGAAAGCGCATCCATTCTGTTACCTTTTATTATATACATAATATTTTCAATAGAAACAGTAAAAACACTAAAAAAACAATTTGAGCTTTCATTTTATTTTCTGAAAGCTCAAATCAATATTCCTATTGGAAAAAGTTTAAAAGTACTCCTGCTGCCACAGCAGATCCAATTACTCCCGCTACATTAGGTCCCATCGCATGCATTAATAGAAAATTCGATGGGTTGGCTTTCGCCCCTTCTACTTGAGCGACTCGAGCTGCCATTGGAACCGCTGAAACTCCTGCTGCTCCAATTAAAGGATTGATTTTACCACCTGTCAACTTATACATTACTTTGCCCATCAATACGCCACAAGCAGTTCCGACTGCAAAGGCTACCAGACCCATAGCGATAATTTTCAAAGTCTCAGCAGTTAAGAAAATGCTTGCATCTGCTTTAGCCCCCACTGTAACACCTAAGAAAATAGTAATGATATACATTAATTGAGTTGTTAACATCGTCGTCAAATGCGGTACTAATTCCGATTCTTTAATCAAATTACCCAGCATTAACATACCAATTAAAGTAGCAGCAGAGGGAAGCAGCAATGAGACCAGAAGCGTGGTAATAATTGGGAATAAAACTTTTTCTGTTTTACTCACTTCTCTTAGTTGCGTCATTACCACTTGCCTCTCTTGCTCTGTAGTCAATGCACGCATAATTGGTGGCTGAATAATAGGTACTAATGCCATATATGAATAAGCAGCTACAGCAATAGCACTCAATAGTTCAGGCGCTAATTGACTTGTTACATATAGAGCCGTTGGGCCATCTGCTCCTCCAATAATCCCAACACTTGCCGCTTGATTTCCTGTTAAACCTAACGCTAAAGCTCCAAAGAAAGCAATAAAGATACCGAATTGAGCGGCTGCTCCTAATAGTAACGTTTTAGGGTTCGAAATCAAGGGTCCAAAATCTGTAGAGGCCCCTAAACACAAGAAGATAAGAGGTGGGTAAATTCCCAAATCTGTTCCTTGATATAAATAATACAATAACCCCCCCGAGGCATCGCCCACAGGTGCACCCATCAAATTAGCCAAAGGTAAGTTAACAAGTAACATACCAAACGCAATAGGTATGAGTAAATATGGTTCATATTCTTTAGAGATGGCTAGATAAAGTAAAACCAAACTAATAGCCAGCATGATAATATTTCCTAGCGTCAGACTCATGAAGCCCGAATCATGCAATAAAGAAAAGAACGTCTCAGTAAATGACATGTCTTATCACCTTTTCTTATTAATAGACTGCCAATTCTTGGCCGTTTTGAACTGAATCACCTTGATTCACTAATACATTATTAATAGTTCCGTCTTGAGGAGCTACAATTTCATTCTCCATCTTCATTGCTTCTAAGATAAAGAGTGTTTCTCCTTTTACTACCGATTGCCCAGGTTGAACTTCTACACTTAAAATAGTCCCTGCCATCGGAGACTCTACAGCCGGACCACCGGAACTTACATTTTCTTGTAAAGTAACCATCTTTTCAGAGGCGGTGTTTGTGTTCGCTTCAGGCAACTCATCTACCTCTTTGACTTCTACAGAATAAGTTTCACCGTTTACAGTGATTTCGTAAAGTTTCATTTATT
The DNA here is from genome assembly GCF_900100125.1 of Dolosicoccus paucivorans. GTDB lineage: Bacteria > Bacillota > Bacilli > Lactobacillales > Aerococcaceae > Dolosicoccus > Dolosicoccus paucivorans. Next base: position 9,928 of record NZ_FNEL01000040.1, read on the forward strand.
TTTCCTCCTAATTAATTTTTCTAACTGATTGAACCGTAAATAACGCATTGGGATTCTCTTCGCCCGCTAAAGCGAGCGCTGTAAGAACTGCTACTTTTTCATATTCTTTATTCCCTACTACCTGGACGGATGTTTCTTTCGAACGCTCCACTCCAGAGCCTTGGAGAGTTTTCTGCTTTTGTGAAAAAAACTTGTGAATCAAATTGATTATAACCATAAGTAAAAATAATACTACTGTTACAAAAAACATTGAAATAAGTGTGATAACTAAACCATCAAAAAGTGTAATATCCATATCTAAGTGCCTCCATTCTTAAGTTTGCCAACTGGCTTTAATTCTTAGAGGTGCGTCTTGTGAATTGACCGGCGTTCCACTCTCACGTTTTTCAAGATAAGCTTTTCCTATCTCTGGGAACATTGCATAAACTAGTACATCTTCATCTGACTTAGCCAAGCCACCTATTTCTTCTCTTTGACGGTTTACTTCTGGCTCTAAGAAATCAGCAGGTCGATCTGTAATAATTTCATCAGTATCTCTCAAAATTATCGCTTTTATTGCTTCATCGATATGTCCGGGATGTTTTCCGTAAGCTCCTCTTACATAATCTCTAATCTCTTTAGGAATGATTTTATAACGCTCGCCTGTTAACACATTGAAAACGGCCTGTGTTCCCACCATTTGACTCATTGGAGTTACAAGCGGAGGATGACCAAGATCTGCTTTTACTCTTGGGACTTCCTCTAATACTTCTTGATAACGATCAATGGCTCCCGCATCTTTAAGTTGTGCGTATAAATTAGATAACATTCCTCCGGGTACTTGATAAATCAAAGCTAGCGGATCAGGTGTTAACATGTTAGAGCTTAAAGTACCATTCTCAACATATTTATTTCTGATTTTTTGGAAGTAATCTTTTAACTCGACTAATTTTTCTTCCTGCAAGCCAGTCTCATAACCAAGTTCCACTAGCATATTATTAAAGGCTTCTGTTGCCGGTTGACTTGTTCCTCCCGCTAATGGTGAAATAGCAGTGTCAATAATATTTACGCCTGATTCAACAGCAATATAAGTGGTTGCTTCTGCAACACCTGCAGTAGAATGCGTATGTAACTCGATTGGTAAATTTGTTTGCTCCCGAAGAGCTGGCAGTAGCTCTTTCGCCACAGCTGGAGTTAAAATTCCTGCCATGTCTTTTACACAAATTGAATCTGCACCCATTTTTTCAAACTCTTTCGCTAAATTCAAATAGTACTCAAGAGTATGTACCGGACTAATTGTATAGCAAATCGCTAATTGGGCATGCGCACCATATTTTTTTGTAGACGCTACCGCCTGCTCCATATTACGCGGATCGTTAAGTGCATCAAAAATTCGAATAACATCTATTCCATTTTCGATTGTTTTTTTAATAAATAAATCAACCATATCGTCAGAATAATGGCGATACCCTAAAAGATTCTGACCTCTTAATAACATTTGAAGTTTAGTGTTAGGAATTTTTTCTCTTATCAAGCGTAGCCTTTCCCAGGGATCCTCATTCAAATAACGCACACAAGAATCAAAGGTTGCTCCCCCCCATACTTCAAGTGCCTCGTAACCTACTTCATCCATTGTGGTTAAAATCGGTACCATCTCTTCAGTACTCATGCGTGTCGCCATTAAACTTTGTTGGGCATCACGTAAAGCAGTTTCCGTGAATGAAATTCTTTTCTGCATTCCTTTTAGTCCTTTCTTTATTAAACTGTCAATATCTTCATGTTAAATTATATCACTCACATGAAAACTTTTTTGTTTTTTTAGTGTTTTTACCTTAAAATACAATGGTGGATTTTATAATGAAGTTAGCCACTTCTAAAAGTCCATAAAAAAACGCCACGTGAAATTCATGTTAATATTGAAGTTACCACAACTCTCAATAGAAAAGGATGAATTCACATGACGCAAGAACAGTTTAACACGAACTCACGAAAAGGGAAACATCTATCTTATCAAGAACGTTGTCAAATTGCGATTCTTAAGAAAGAAGGTTACTCTAACCGCGCTATTGCCAAGTCACTAGGTCGTTCACCTCAAACCATTCATAATGAAGTGAAAAGAGGTTCGGTCACACAACAGAAACGTCAAAAACAAAAAGGGAAAATTTATGACTATACCTACACCATTTACGATGCTGATGCTGGAAAAGCTCATTATGACCAACAACGTCTCAATTGCGGCAGAAGACCTAAATGGGCGAAAACGAACGCCTTTGTTGAGTGGGCAGACACTAAGATGTTGAAAGACAAATGGTCGCCAGATGCGGTGGTTGGCTTTGCTCGTGAAAATGAATTATTTGAGTCTGCTATCATCCCTTGCACAACAACTTTATATCACTGGATTGATAGTAACGTCATGAAAACACGCAACCTGGATTTATTAGAGAAACTCTCGCGAAATACCAAGAAGAACACGAAGAAAGCCCGCCGAAACCAACGTGTTTTAGGTCCTTCTATCGAAGAGCGACCTCAAGAAATTGAGACAAGAAAGAGTTTTGGACATTGGGAAATTGATACAGTTATTGGAAGTAAAGTTGCCTCGGATCCCGTATTGTTGACGTTAGTTGAACCCAAAACTCGCTATCAAGTCATTCTGAAAATCAAGGATAAAACGGCTCAGGCTGTGGATGAAGCAATTGAAAGTTTGCATCAACGTGCGGGTGAATCATTCTCTCAATTATTTAAGACGATTACGTCAGATAATGGGTCTGAATTTTCAGGGCTTCATACATCTTTACAAGAGGTCGTCAATGTTTATTTCACTCACCCTTATGCCTCTTGGGAGCGTGGTACAAGTGAGAATCAACATAAGATCATTCGCCACTTCCTGCCTAAAGGTCAACCGCTTGAAGCTATATGCGATAGACAATGCCTGCGTATCCAAAACTGGATGAATGATTATCCACGTAAGCAATTAGGCTACCAAACTCCACATGACTTATTCATTCGAGAATTTCATAAAGAACGTAAAGGGGAACCAGTGGCGGAACCCGTCAGTGCTTGACAATGAGCCTCATTCGGCATGATTTTATAGCTGTAAAGCTGGCATATGCCAGCTTTACAGCTATAAAATCATGGTTCTGACGGACTAGTCGATGGACGTGGCCGGGGAAAACCGGACGCCATTCAAACAGAAGAAGAGAAAATTAGAGCTGAGAATGCGGCATTAAGAGCTCGCAACGAATACCTGGAAACGGAGAACGCAGCGTTAAAAAAGTTAGAAGAAGTGGAAAGAGAGTTGATATCACGCAAACGCAATATGAAGCGGAATACCAAACGATTAAAAAATTGCAAAAGGAAGGGTTCAAAGTAGCTCATCTCTGTGAAGCTTTAGAAGTGAGTAGATCTAGTTATTATAAATGGCTAAAACGCAAACCGTCTGCGTCGGAGAAACGTCTACGAAAACTTATTGAATTGATTCTTCAAGTATATGAAGATCATAAAGGAATCTACGGTTATCGTCGAATAACCATCTATCTGAACCACTTCATGAACGCTAAAGTAAATCATAAGTGTGTATACCGCTTGATGAGTTTATTAGGGTTGAAAGCCGTTATCCGTCGGAAACGATACCGTTACAAGCGCCACAATCCGACACATATCGCTGAGAACGTTCTTAATAGAGAATTCCGGAAGGAATATCCAGCGATGGGTGTCCTATTAACTGATGTGACCGAATTCAAATATGGAAAAGATTCTAAGGCTTAACTTAGTGCAATACTAGATTACGGAAAGAATAAGATTGTGGCATTTAAATTATCCAAGCGAAATAATAATGCCTTAGTTCGTGAGACGGTTCATCAAATTGAAGACGACATTATACCTACCCAAACACTCCTGCACAGTGATCGTGGCTTTCAGTATACTTCACACGGATTCAAAAACTTTGTCAAGAAACATCAAATCACTCAAAGCATGTCACGCGTGGGCAAGTGTATTGATAACGGACCAATGGGAAATTTCTGAGGCATCATCAAAGATGAAATGTATCGTTTGAAGACTTATCAAAGTTTTGAAGAACTAGAACGGGATATCAAACAGTACATTCGATTTTACAACACCCAGCGGGTGACGTTAAAAATGGGTTTGAGTATTCCAGCATAAGAAAAAAACCAGGAATGAAATTTATCATCCCTGGTACAATATATTTTGTTTATTTACCTGTCTACTTGACAGGGGGCAGTTCATACTGTCTAGAAAGCCCTTTTAGCTTTTTTCCTTTATTCTTTCACTCTCATTAGTCGCAAACCATTTAGCGCTACTAGGAGGGTTGCGCCCATATCGGAAAGGATGGCAATCCAGAGCGTTAACCAGCCTGGGATAACCAATAGTAGGGCAATAAATTTAATAGCAATTGCAAAAGTAATGTTAGCTTTGATGATATTCAGAGCTTTTCGACTAAGTTTCACAGTGAATGGAAGTTTTCTTAAATCGTCTCCCATTAGGGCAACGTCTGCCGTTTCAAGTGCTGTATCTGTACCTGCTCCACCCATTGCGATTCCAACTGTAGAAGCTGCTAATGCGGGAGCATCATTGACACCATCACCAACCATGGCTACGTTTCCGTACTCGGACCTTAATTGTTTTATATAGTCCAACTTGTCCTGAGGCATCAAATCGGCTCGGATATCAGATACCCCAACATGACTACCTATTGCATTCGCAGTACCTTGGTTATCACCTGTAAGCATAATTGTTTTTTTAATTCCAAGTTGATGTAACTTTTGAATAATTTCTTTACTTGATTCACGGACTTCATCAGCAACCGCAATAACTCCGAGTATTTCTTTTTCGGTTCCAATAATCATGGCTGTTTTACCTTGATTTTGAAGAGTTGAAACATTTTGTTCTAGGTCTTTATCGAAATCAGTAGTCAACAATTCCTTAAAGAGTTTCGGGCTACCGATGTAATAAGTCATTCCGTTTACAATACCTTTGATTCCCTTACCTGTAATAGAAGAGAAATCCTCAACGAGCACATCAGAATATGAAATGTTTTCTTCTTCTGCTTTTTTCATGATTGCTGAAGCAAGAGGATGCTGGGAACGATACTCTAATGCAGTAATGATCGCCAATAATTCTTTTTCATTTGTTTGATTACTCAATACACTAAAATCAGTTACAACTGGAACCCCTTTTGTTAATGTACCTGTTTTATCAAATGCAATGGCTTTTAAGGCACCCATTTCTTCTAGATAAATGCCACCTTTAATAAGAACGCCTTTCTTCGCTGCATTCCCAATCGCAGAAACAATCGAAATCGGTGTAGAAATCACCAATGCACATGGACAACCAACTACAAGTACCGCTAATCCTTGATAAACCCAAGTATCCCAACTTCCACCAAAGAATAAAGGTGGAACGACTGCAACGAGCGCCGCAATAACCATAATGATCGGTGTATAATATTTTGCAAATTTATCAACAAAAGCTTGGGCTGGCGCACGCTCACCTTGCGCTTCCTCTACAAGATGAATAATTTTTGAAATTGTTGTATCTTCTACAAGTTTTGTTATTTTTACTTCGAGTAATCCTTCTTCGTTTAAAGTACCTGCAAATACTTCATCATCAACTGTTTTCCCAACAGGGACTGATTCGCCTGTAATCGCTGCCTGGTTTACTGCAGAATAGCCATTTACGACTACACCATCCATCGCAATCTTTTCACCAGGTTTTACAATCATGATATCCCCAACAGCAATATCATCGACATGAATCATTATTTCTTGCTCATTACGTCTAACGAGTGCTTCTTTAGGGGCAATACCCATTAGAGAACGAATCGAATTTCTTGCTCTATCCATGGAGAATCGTTCAAGCTCTTCACTGATTGCAAAGAGAATGACAACAAGAGCAACTTCTCCCCATTCACCAATAATGGCTCCACCTATAACAGCCACTGTCATAAGGGTTTTCATGTCAAATTCTAAGCGTAGTAAGTTTTGCAAACCTACTTTAAAAAGTGACAATCCACCAACCAACATTGATGCCAAAAACAATAGGGTTGTAAGAAGATTCTCTTCTCCATTTACAAAGTGAGAGAAAAAACCGAAAGCAAGGAACGAAGTTGAATAAAGCAATGTACTATACTTTTTATAAAATGGAACTTTCTCTTCTTTCGTATCTTCAGTTACCTCTTGCGAAACATGACGTGAAGATTTTTCGGGAGCTACTTTAAGATTCTCAAATGCACCAGCTTTTTCTAGTTCTTCAATCGTTGCATCACCGTAAACGGATATCTTTGATGCACCAAAGTTTACTTTTGCATCCCGAACTCCCGAAATATTTTTTACATTTTTTTCAAACTTACCTGCACAGTTTGCACAGGAGAATCCTTCCACACGATAAACATGTTTATCATCTGTTAAGGTCTTTGCTGTATTATCCAACTTTCATAACCTCCCTCTGATGCACGAAGGCTTTTTCTACGAGCTGTTTAACATGCTCATCATCTAGTGAATAATAGACTAATTTTCCTTCTTTACGGTATGTTGCTATACCTAAATTTTTCAACAATCTTAAATGATAGGATGCCGTAGCCGTTGAAGATTCAATGATATTCGCTACATCACAAACACATAACTCTCCCTCTAAAGATAAAACATAAGCAATTTTAACCCTTGTATCATCTGACAGAGTCTTAAAAACTTTCGCTACATCCATAGGATTCTGTTTAGCAAGATCATTTTTAGCCCTGTTTACCTTATCTTCGTGAATACAGGTAACTTCACACATATCTTTTTTCATAATTATCCTCCTTATTCAAATGACTATTTGTTTGATGATTATAATATATTATACCATAAACAAATAGTCAAATGATCATTTGATCGGATAGTGTCAAATTATTGTTGGTTTTCCTCTACCGTACTTTTTATATTTCCCTGAACCCAGTTTCATGGATTCCATATTTTAACCAGCGCCTTTGGCACCGTGC
>NZ_FNEL01000068.1 GCF_900100125.1 Dolosicoccus paucivorans
CGAACAGCTTTCAGATCCTGAATGCGCCAAGGTGTATGCGCGTCGAAAAATCGACGTGGAGCCGGCATTTGGGTTTTTGAAGGCTTGTTTGGGTTTCACCCAATTTCACGTTCGTGGAATTGACAAGGTGAAACAAGAAATAGGCCTCGCGTTATTAGCAGCTAACTTAAGAAAGTTAGCCCTCTGCTAGCGGGCTCTTTTAAAAAATCCCCCGAACGATCACCAATGGATCATTCGGGGGGGATTTATTTGCGCGACTTATGTCACAGGCTCTCAATAAATAAGAAATTAGCGTTCTGGTTTTGCTGGGACTTCTAATTCACCATTAATAATTTGCTCACGATAAGATTCAATCGTCTCCCAAACATCCTCGGGTATATGTCCTCTTGTTAAACCGACCCCTTCTTCTTTTAAGCCAAAGAATTGTTCGCCAGGTTTAAAACCTTCTTCATTCGTTTGTGTAGAGAATTGATAAACCGCATTTTTCGATGCCTTTAAAGTTGAAGTTAGTGTTAAAGGACGTTCTGTGCCGTTGATTTCAATTAATCCATCTTCTTCTCGGTCTTGATCGACTCCTACGACCCAAATATCTCGATCGGGATCATTTTGAACAATATCTTTTGCTTCTGAAAACACCCCGTTCGTAGAATCCCCTGCAGCAGGATAGATAACATCAATATCATTGGCATACATGACTGTAGCAATTTGTTTCGCTTTCGTTGGATCGGCGTAACTTCCTACATATTCTACACTCACTTGAATGTTAGGGTCAACTGCTTTCGCTCCTGCAACAAAACCTGCTTCAAATCGATCAATAATATGACCTTCCACTCCGCCGACAAATCCTATTTTATTTGTTTTCGTCGCTGATGCAGCCGCGACTCCAGCAAGAAAAGCTGCTTCTTCATCTTTAAAGTTAATTGAAGCCACATTATCACCTTCAACCACCCCATCCATCATGACATAATTTTGATCAGGATTTTGTGGGGCAAGTTCTTCTATAATGTCGACTAATTTAAAGCCCACAGCATAAATCAAATCAAAATCAGCATGGGTCGCTTGAGTAATATTAGTGATAATTTCTGAATCATTATTGGATTGTAAATAATCATATCCTTGATTGCCTTTTTCAAGGCCATTTTCTTTACCATATTCTTGAATACCTTCCCAAGCTCCTTGGTTTAAAGAACGATCATCAATTCTTCCTTGAGTAGTCACCACAATCATTGTTTGAGCATCCTTTGCGTAAACGATTGCTGGGCTAAGTGAAGGCACTATCAAACCAACTACCAGTAAACTTCTTACTACACTTTTGATCAAACGATACATTTAAAAACCTCCTTGTGAATTAAGGAACTTCTAATATTATGAGTATCATAAGTGAAACTTTATTTAAGTGCAAGGAAAACCTCTTAAGATTATAAAAAAGCCTCAATGATCGTTTGAGTATCATTGAGGTCATTTCCTATAATAGTTTTTTGATCATTTCTTCTGTTGTTAAAGAAGATAAGTAACTCGGTGGAATGTCGAATAGAGATTTGGCTCCGTAGCTTTTATCTTGTTGTAATCGATACGCTGCTCGTGCAGCTGCTACCGCTACAGAAGCGGTGAATTCAGGGTTACTGTCTAAATTTAATTCTAATTTATAAGTAGACTGATGACCATTCATCATTCCTCTTCTTAAGACATACCCTCCATGGTTTAACTGTTGATGCTCCTTGTTAAAAGTTTCCTCATCAATAAAATAGACATGAGTTTGATAGCCTTGAAAATAGTCTGGCATATTAACAATCGACTCTTCAATCTCACTTTCACTCCGAGTACCCGTTGTTACAACGTAGACGTCTCTAATATGTGCTTTTTCTTTAGTATAGTTGACGGGCAAGCCTTGTTGTATTTGGCTGACTAATTCATCGTTAGGTAAGGTATATTGGGCAGCTAATTTAACTCCCTCTACTTGTCTTACCGCATCGCTATGCCCTTGGGAAAGGCCGGGACCATAAAACGTAAAAGTTTCACCTTCAGGTAAAAAGGATTCGCTATATAACTTTTGTAACGAAAAGACACCCGGGTCCCACCCCGTCGCAATGACAGCAACGTTTTGATGTTTTTTTGTGATGTCATCTAGTAACTGATAATGATTCCATAAATCTTGATGGTTATCATAACAATCCACTGTAGAAAAATGAGTACTATAAAATTCGCGAAATTTAGGAATATCTTGTTTAGATCCGCCACATAAAATTAACACATCAATCTGGTCTTTAAAATCAAGTAAGTCATCCACATGATACGCTTTATTTTTAGTATCTAAAGTTTTTGGATCCCGTCTAGAAAAAATCCCGACTAAATTAAAATCAGAATTTTGGCTAAGGCTTATTTCTACTCCTTTGCCTAAATTTCCATATCCAATAATTCCAATATTAATTTGGCTCACTTTATTCCCCCTCTAATACGTCATTGACATCATATAAACCGGGCTGTTGATGAACGATAAATTCAGCAGCCTTTAAACTACCTTGAGCAAAAATTTGTTTAGAATAAGCGGTATGAGTCAGCTCAATCACTTCATCTGTTCCAAAGAAACTAACGGTATGAGTGCCGACGACTGTTCCTCCACGTAAAGCATGCATACCTACTTCTTGTTTAGTTCGCTTAGCATCTAAGCCGTGACGTCCTTGGTGTTGGGTCAATGTGTGGTCTCTGCCACGATTAACCGCATCAAATAACATATGAGCGGTGCCACTTGGAGCATCTACTTTTAAATTATGGTGAGTTTCCGTAATTTCAATATCGAAATCTTTTAAAGCTTTCGCGACTACTTCAGCCACTTTTTCTAAAACATTCACCCCTAAACTATAATTCCCTGCATAAACGATAGGGATTGCTTGGGATGCTTTTTCAATTAACTTTGTATTTTTGATTCCTGTTGTCGCAATGACAACAGGAATCTTATGTTTCGTTGCAAAGTTTAATAACGGATCTAGTAAGTGTGGGGTAGAAAAATCAATAATCACATCAATATCTTGAGGTTGCGGGATATCATTAAAATCGCTATAAATATTGACATCTTCTTTAGTTATATCTTTAGGATGACCTATTCCTGCTACTAAATGGTGAGGTGATTTTTGAATCGTTTGTTCTAAAACACGCCCCATTTGGCCTGTTTGGCCAACAACTAATATATTCAATTCCATCATCCTTTTACAGTCGCCCTAGGTCTTCTAAAGCTTTTTTTACTTGTGCTTGTGTTTCTAGTTGAGCTGTTGTTAAAGGTAGACGTAATTCTGGTGTACCAAAGCCAAGTAAATGAGTAGCGTATTTCACAGGAACAGGACTCACTTCACTAAACATTGCTTTAACAAAAGGAATCATTTTAAGCTGCAAGTCTTTTGATGCTTCAACATTATCATTTAAAAACTCATGCACCATTTGACTTGTTTCTTTAGGAAAAACATTCGCAATAACTGAAATAACTCCTTGAGCACCCACTGATAACATTGGAACAATTTGGTCGTCATTACCAGAAACAATTTGAAAGTCTTCTGGTGTTTGACGGCGAATATCCATCGTATAAGCTAAATCACCGGAAGCGTCTTTAATGCCGAAAATATTGTCATGCTTCGATAATTCCACAACAACTTCAACTGGGATGTTATGCCCCGTACGTCCTGGCACCGTATATAACATCACTGGCTTTTCACTTACATCGGCAATTTGAGTATAGTGCTCAATGAGTCCTTCATTTGTCCCTTTATTATAATAAGGTGAAACAACTAGTAAGCTATCAACATCTAGCTGAGAGACTTTTTTGCTAAATTCAACCGCTTCGCGTGTATTATTACTTCCCGTTCCTGCCATCACTGGCACTCGCCCATCGACTCGATCAATTGTATATTTGATGACGTCTAATTTTTCGCTTTCAGTTAAAACAACTGATTCTCCTGTCGTCCCAACAGAAACAATCACGTCAATTCCTTCATCAATTTGATAATCAATCAATTGACCTAACGCTTCAAAATCGATTTCATGATCTTGTGTAAATGGTGTAATAATCGCTACACCGGCTCCTTTAAATAACATTCATTCAACACTCCTTATTGTAATAGCTCAGCAATTTGTACCGAGTTAGTGGCGGCACCTTTACGGATATTGTCGGCGACAACAAACATATGCAGGCCATTCTTTCTACTTAAGTCTCGACGAATACGTCCCACATATACTTCATCGGTTCCATTTGCTTCTTCCGCTAAGGGGTAAACTAAATTAGCGACATCGTCTCTAATGATAACGCCTGGTGCTTCTTCTAATGCTTTATAAATATCTTCTAAATCAAAGTCATTTTCAAACTCAATATCGATATTAACACCGTGTCCATTTTCAATCGGGACGCGAACAGTCGTTGCTGTAACGTTTAGCGTATCATCATTTAATATTTTTTTCGTCTCTTCAATCATTTTCATTTCTTCTTTAGTGTAACCATTATCTAAAAATGAATCGATATGAGGTAAAACACTCTTTTGAATGTTGTATGGGTAAGTAGTGGTTGTCCCTTCTTTTAAATCGGCAATACCTCCTACACCTGAACCTGATACTGCTTGATAAGTTGTATAAGTAATATGTTTAATACCAAATTTCTGAAGGGGCTTTAAGGCGACAACGGACTGAATAGTTGAACAGTTTGGGTTAGCAATTAACGTTTCGTCATGGACATCTTCTGGGTTTACTTCAGGAACAACTAAAGGAACGCCGTCAACCATACGGAACTCACTACTGTTATCAATGACTGTAATTCCTTTATCTCTTGCGATATCCACATACTCTTTAGAAATACCGCCTCCTGCTGCAAAAAAGGCAATATCAATATCTTTATCAAAAGAAGCCGGCTCTAATACTTCTAACGTATACTCTTGACCATTAAATTGAACCGTCGTTCCGGCTGAACGAGGTGAACTTAATAAGTATAAATTATCCACTGGAAATTGACGTTCTTCTAACACTTCTAAAATTTTTTGACCGACTGCACCACTAGCACCTACAACTGCGATATTCATTATAAATTCCTCCTAAAATTCAAATAATCTTCATTTAAAACAATAAATAACTCAATTTAACAAAACTTACAAAACTTCATTTCTAAATAAATCTTCATAAGTCTCTCGTTTAACAGCGACGTTTACTTGGCCATCTTTAACAAAAACAACTCCTGGATGAGGTATTTTGTTATAATTCGACGCCATCGATTGCGTATAGGCGCCAGCTGAAGGAACGGCTAAGATGTCACCTCGTTCAACTTCAGGAAGTTGAACGCGATCAATGAGAACATCCCCACTCTCACAAAGTTTTCCAGCAATACGATACGTATGGGTTAATTCGCATTGAGCTTTATTTGCTAATAAAGCGGTATATTTTGCTTGGTATAAAGAAGGACGTAAGTTGTCGTTCATCCCTCCGTCAATAAATGCAAAATCAAAGTTCGCTGATGGCTTAACGTGAGAAATAGAATAAAGCATTGTACCAAAATCATTAATGAGCGAACGGCCCGGTTCAATGGAAATTGCTTGAACATTGATGCCGTATTCTTCAATAAGAGTCTCTAACTTTTTAATGTACTCTGTTAAAAATTGGTCTAAAGCAAAAGGTGTGTCTTCTTTAGTATAATAGACGCCAAAACCGCCTCCTAAATTTAACTCATCTAAGGCTAAGTTAAAGTTTTTCTCTATTTCTTGGTAAAAAGCAACCATTCGCAAAGCTTCAGTAAAGTAAGATGTCATATCGAATATTTGCGAGCCGATATGACAATGGAATCCTTTAAAATCTAACTGTGGATAACGATCTAAGTCTTTTAAAAAATCCTTGGCTTCCTCAAAGTTCATCCCAAATTTAGAGTCATCATTAGAGGTTTGGATATATTTATGGGTTTTAGTCTCGATGGTAGGGTTTACTCTTAATAAAACACGCTGAGTTGTTTTTTTATTAGCTAAGATTGTATTTAATACCTCTGCTTCGCTCGTATTATCTAGAACAATCGTCCCTACTTGATAGTCCACGGCCATTTCTAATTCAGCATGCGTCTTGGCGTTACCATGAAAATAAACATTTTCTAAATTAAAGTTTGCCTGTTTTGCTAAATATAGTTCACCACCGCTGACTACATCTAAATATAATTGATGAGATGTAAGTTGCTGAATGAGATAGGCTGATAAAAAGGCTTTACCGGCATAAATAATACGTGTATTAAATTTTTGCGATTTAAAATGTCGCTTGAATGTTTCTATCTTCTCATCAATACCCGCTTCATCAAATACATATAATGGTGTCCCGTACTCCTTTGCTAATTTCTTCGCCGGCACACCAGCGATCACTAGATCATTATCGATTATTTTTGATGTTCCAAATAACCTCATCAATTATAGCCTCCTTGTAATAAAAAAACTCGTGAGTACAATTGGCACTCACGAGATTGGTGCCCTCAATGCAACTGCTCACCACTATAAGATTGGGCGTCTTATAGCGACAGTACTATCCTTATTCAGAAATAGTCCCAACGACTTGCGTCATTTCGGCGATGGCTCCTTTCGACATTCTACTCTTAGCGCACCGCGGCCTCTTGTTACACTGGAATATTAAATTTTAATTATATAATAATTCGATTAGACAAAATATAACATATACCCTTTGAAAGGTCAAATTAAATTTATAACTTTCTTATATATGTCTTCTCTTTTAAAGAAATATTTTAAAATTAACTGGTTGTTTCCTATCTTAGCGCACTTCATTATATTATTCAAATGATTAAAATAAAATGAACGAATTTGACAACATGTTCAATTATCTTTAAAATATTTTAAAACTAATAAATTGAAAAGGATAGGATTAGAATGGAACAAGTCGTCAGACCCGGCCCTCAAAGCTACTACAATCAAACTGGAATTTTAGAAGACTTAGATCAATTTTTATTTAATTTAGGTTACGAACATGTTGTTTGTGTCGTTGATAAAGGTGGGTGGTACGCCGTTGAGCCTTATCTACAAAAATCCTTCGAAAAAGTTGCTATATCTTTTATCGATTTTGGCGGAGAGTGTAGTTTTGCTGAAGGACAGCGTCTTTCTCAACGAGCAAAAGAACACACAGCCCAAGCAGTGATCGGTATCGGCGGTGGTAAAGTCATGGATGTCGTTAAATTAGTGGCGAACCACTTGATAATTGACTATCTTCAAATCCCTACGATCGCATCAACTTGTGCTTGTTGGGCGCCTTTAGCTGTTATTTATACACCCAAAGGACACTACGAAACCGTTCGCTTTTTTAACCGTACTGCTCGATCTGTCATTGTAGACCCTAGAGTTTTAATCCAAGCCGATCCTAAATTCTTTGTCGCTGGTTTAGCCGATACGATCGCTAAATGGTACGAAGGACGCATTCAATTAGATAACATGGCACGGACTCCCAATTTAGAATTAGGTTATCAAGCAATGAAGATTTGCTATGAATTTATTTTAAAAGAGGCTAAAAATGCACTGAAAGCCATTCAATCAAAACAAATTAACCAAGCTTTTGTTGACTTATTAGACGTTATCTTTGCCTCCGCAGGAAGTGCGAGTGGCTATGCCGGCGAGTATGGACATGCTGCAGCTCACGGCGTTCACAATGGTCTGACGGTTTTACCGGAAACGAAACCCTTCTTACACGGTGAATTAGTTGGGTATGCTATTTTAGTACAGTTAGTATTAGAAAACAAATGTAAATTTCAAGTATAAATTAGCCACTAGCTACAAATTTTCACAAGCCTTGAACTGTGGCAGTGTTAGTTAGCTTTAGTATCTTGTCTAATCTTTAGGCCTTTACTTGGAAGCTCCGGCATGATGCTCGCGATTAGCGAGCTGGAGCCAGGCTCTGGATAGGATGTCCAAAGAGCACTTCCAGTGTATTATGCTGGACTAGGATCCAAGTCAAGGCCTTAATGTTACGCAGCATGTCGCTGGGTGTATAAAGCCCGTGCAAACAGTTCGTGTGCTGTGGCATAGCCAAACTGTTTACGTGGATAATCATTCATCCACTGCTGAACT
>NZ_FNEL01000070.1 GCF_900100125.1 Dolosicoccus paucivorans
ACAAGAGAACACGCCCTTATTCGCCTTGGCAGAATGGTAAGGTAGAGCGTAGCCATCGAATTGACGACGAGCGCTTTTACCATCGTCGAACATTTACGTCAGAAGAAGCGCTATTTAAGGCGCATGCGCGTTATATTAACCGAAGTAATAATATCCATCGTAAAGCACTTAACTTTTTAAGTCCGAATGAAGTCGTGGCCCAATACTTTGAATCACAAAGTGCTTAATTTTTTCTGGGGGACCGCGGTCCCCCAGAACCCCATTCAATTCTATTTATTTTGTACTAGAACTTTAAGTATGTGTCACATATGTTTGACTACTCTAGAGTAGTCATTTAGAACCATTCTACTTAAATATTGGCAAAAATCAGTAATTTTGGTATAATAAAGAAGAATCTAAGTAAGGGAGGATTTATAGATGAAGTATATTGTACAAGGAACATCTCACGTTGGTTATGAAGCTGTTCAAACCATCTTAAAAGATGATCCAAAAGCAGAAATTCTATTATTTGAAGCCGGTGACGCAGCTTCTTTCATGTCTTGAGGCCTTGCTAACTATCTGGATGATAGTACGTTAGAGCTAGACGATGTACACTTTGCAACGGTAGAATCTTACGAAGCACAAGGTGTTAAAGTCTTTATGGAAACAGCGGTCACAAACATTGACCCAGACAAGAAAGAAATCACTTACGAAACAGCCGACGGCAAGACTGGAACAGAGTCTTATGATAAGTTAATTTTAAGTCCAGGTAACCAAATGGTTGCGCCAGGATTTTTAAATATGGACTTAAAAAACGTTATGCACTTTGCTGGTCCAGCGGTAGGTAGTTACTTAAGGGACAACTTCAAAAACTTTGAAAATGCGGTAGTTATTGGTGCCGGGTTTATCGGGATTGAAGCAACTTCAAGCTTCATTAAGCACGGTGTGAATACGACATTAGTGGATATGGCTGAAACCATTATTCCAGCTAACTTAGACAAAGAATTCACTGATGTGATTGTTGAAGACTTGAAAGAACGCGGTGTCGCTATTCAAACAGGCGAAGCCGTAAAAGAAATCGTCGAAAAAGACGGTAAAGCCGTTGCGGTTAAGACTGATAAAGGAGAGTACCCAGCCGATGTTGTCATCGTTGCGATGGGTGTTCGTCCAAACACAGGCTGGTTAGAAGGTATTTTAGAACTTGACGACCGTAAGTATGTTGTTGTTGATGAACATCAACGCACTTCAGTTCCTGATGTGTATGCAGCAGGAGACGGTACACAAGTAAACCTTTATACAGGCGGTAAAGCACCAATCGCTTTAGTACCCCCTTCAAGAAGAACAGCCGCTATTGCAGCTAAAAATGCTTTAGGCGACGAGTCTTATAAAGAAGGACGCTTTGCAGGTACCTCAGGTTTAGAGTTATTTGATTTCTTCTTTGCTTCAACAGGCATTAAAGATGCAAACGCTAAATCTTATGATGGTAATGTGAAGAGCCATTACGTAGAAGAGCGTATTTACCCTGATTTCATGCATAAAGACAACAACAAGATTATGATGAAAGTTCATTACGATGCAGATACTGAAAAGATCTTAGGTGCCCAATTAATGGCAAAAGGTCATGATATCACTGCTTCCATTAATACAATGGTTGTAGCGATTGCTGCTGGATGGACGCTAAAAGATCTTGCTTATGCAGACTTCTTCTTCCAACCAAACTTAAACCGTCCATGGAACTACTTAAACGTTCTTGCGATGAGCGCAAGAGGCGAGTTACATGGTGCAGACAAGTTACTATTTTAATCAACGATAGCATACGACTTGGTCGTATGCTTATGGGAGCGGATGGGTTCTGGTGTTCCCTCTGGTCTTCAAAACCAGTATGAGACGTTAGTAGCGGCTTGGGTGAGTTCGATTCTCACACGTTCCCGCCAAGAATATAAACTAGTTATCCTAAAAAGAGACTAGATGACAACTGATATCCAACATTCTCTGTTTAGAATACATTGAATGTTGGATTTTTTTATTAAGGAGGCTAAAAATGAAAAAGTTAGAATTAGAATCATTACATTTAAGCGGTGGTTGAAGCGCTAAGATTGGTCCGGGCGACCTACAACAAATTTTAAGTGGCTTACCACGTCACCACGACCCTAAACTTACCGTAGGGTTTGATACGGCCGATGATGCGGCGGTCTATCAATTAAACGATACCACTGCGCTTATTCAAACTTTAGATTTTTTCCCTCCTAACATAAAAGATCCTTATTTATTTGGCCAAATCGCTGCGGCCAACGCCTTAAGTGATGTCTATGCGATGGGCGGGGAAGTATTAACGGCGTTAAATATTATTTCTTACCCAAGGGGCGAATGTTTTGATAGTTTAGAAGCCATTTTACAAGGTGGGGCTGATAAAGTAAAAGAAGCCGGGGCCGTTCTAGCAGGAGGACACTCGATTCACTCAGATAGCATTTTATATGGCTTATCCGTCCTAGGCCAAGCTCACCCAGAACGTATTTTACAAAATGATAACGCAAAAGCGGGCGACGTGTTGATTTTAACGAAGAAATTAGGTAGCGGATTAGTAACTTCAGCTTACAAAAAAGACGGGGTCACTCAAACAGAATTTGATGAAGCCGTTGAACAAATGGTTTCGTTAAACAAATATGCTGCTCAAGTCATGAAGAATTATACGGTTCATTCATGTACGGATGTCACTGGGTTTGGGTTATTAGGCCACTTAGACGAAATGTTAAAAGAATCTGTTTCCGCCACCATTTATTCAGGATATATTTATTATTTAAAAGGTGCCTATGAAAGTGCCCAAAAAGGTTTTAGTAGTGGAGGCGGTAAGAGAAATCGCCAGCATTTAAAAGACCGCGTCTTATTCCAAGAAGTAGATGAAGCGGTCCAAGAGATCTTATTCGACCCGCAAACGTCGGGAGGATTACTAATGAGTGTTCCTGAAGACCAAGCGGATTCTTTACTAAAAGACTTACAAAACCAACAAGTTCCTGCTTCTATTATCGGTCGCATTGAAACACAAACTTCACAAAAGCCAGCTATCATTGTTAAGTAAGGAGAATTTGATTGCAACAACCATTTATTATCGCCACAGCCGGGCATATTGATCACGGCAAAACAACGTTAATTAAAGCTTTAACGACGATACAAACCGACACCGCTCCAGAAGAAAAAAAGCGCGGTTTAACGATTAATTTAGGCTTTGCCTATTTAGATTTAGCGGATGGAACACGGGCTGGAATTATTGACGTTCCAGGACATGAACGTTTCGTTAAAAATATGCTGGCAGGAGCTATTGGGGTGGACCTTGGTTTATTAGTGATTGATGCCAATGAAGGTGTTATGCCACAAACCGTTGAACATATTGATATTTTAACTCTTCTAGGAGTTAAGCATTTTATTATCGTTTTAACAAAAGTTGACGGGTTAGATCAAGATTTATTGGAACTGGTCCATTTAGATGTGGAAGAATTTATTCAAAACACTCCTCTAGAAGGATCTCCCATTATTGAAACCGATGCGTTAAAAGACATCGGACTGAATGAATTAAAAGAGACGATTGAGAACTTTAGTACCCAAATTAAACGAGCGTCCACTCAACTGCCGGCTCGTTTAAATGTGGATCGATCCTTTCACGTTAAAGGGATTGGAACGATTGTGACAGGAACATTACTTGATGGTCAATTATCATTAGAAGACGAAGTGTATGTTTATCCTGCCGATGGTCAATCTACCGTTCGTTCCATTCAAATTCATGAACAGCAACAAACCGCTGCTTACCCGGGAAACCGGACCGCTTTAAATTTAACTCACGTTAAACGAGAAGAGGTTCCAAGAGGTAGTGTTATTAGTCACGTTCCCTTATCTAAAACTTATATGTTAGACGTTAAATTAACCGCACTGCCAACCAATGACGAACCAATCCGTTTTTGGGACCGAGTTCATTTATATAGTGGAACCACTGAAATTCTTGCTCGGGTAGTTCCTTTAGAAGAAGATGTTTTACCAGGGACTTCTCGTTTTGCTCAATTGCGTCTAGAAGAACCTTTGTATATTCGTAAAGGGGACCGTTTTATTATTCGACAATTTTCGCCCCTTAAAACATTAGGAGGCGGTCAAGTCATTGATGCTCATCCAGTCAAACACGCCTCTGCCGATGAAGAGTTATTGACTAGCTTTCAAATTAAAGAAAGTGGTAGCGTTGATGAGCAACTCATGGACTTACTCAACCAGCCCCAACAATTTTTCTTAACAAAAGAAGCCATTGTTGATACCCTTCATGTTCCAGTCGATTCATTGGAACAAAGTTTGAAAAAAGCTTTAAAGAAGAAATGGGTCGTTTCTGTAGGAGAGTATTATATTGCTCGCCAAGTGTATGATGAATTACAACAACAGATGATTGAACTACTAGACGCTTACCACGAAGAACATCCGCACCATAAAGGAATGCCTTTAGAAACCTTTAGAGCTCAAATGGACTATTTACCTTTAGTTGGCGTTAATCATTTAATAGATCATTTAGTTCAAAAGGGTCGCGCATTAAATAAAAATAACCAATTAACTTCAGGAAACTTTGTTGTCATTTTAACTAAAAAACAACAAAAGCTTCATGAAGCCATTGTCAAAAAACTTGAAGAAGACGGGATTAATCCGCCAACCATTAAAGAAGTATTCCCTAAAGAAAAGGATGATCAAGTTGTTTTTGAATGGATGAAAGATGAAGGAGAATTGTATCAACTGGACCGAGATACGGTTGTTTTAACTTCAGCTTATCAACAGGCTAAAGATCAAGTCGTAAATTACTTAATGAAACAAGAAACCATTGAGCTGGCAGAGTGTCGTGATTTACTAGCAACAAATCGTAAAGCTGCTTTACGATTGTTAGATGAATTAGACCGCCAAAAAGTTACCATGCGTACCGAAAATGGCCGTACACTTCATCCGAATTACCAACGAGAAAGGGATTGAGATGCAAAACATATTACGTCAGTTACCTTCAGTGAACGAATTAATGCAGTTAATAAATGCCAGTCATTTATCCCACGAACAAATAAAAGACGCGATTCAAGAAGTACTAAAAGAAACAAGAGAAGGTATTTTAAGTAAAGACATTCAAAAAGTAGACCTTACAAAGCTGCAAGATCAAATAGAAGAGCACCTTCGCTTAAAAGAAAACCAAACACTACAACCGGTGATTAATGGAACAGGTACTATTTTACATACCAATTTAGGGCGTTCTCTTTTAGCTAAAGAAGCCGTTGAAGCAGTAGACCGAATCGTAACGAATTACTCTAACTTGGAATACGACTTAACAAAAGGCGAGCGAGGTTCCCGGTATAATTACACTAAAGAATTATTGTTAGAATTAACCGGCGCTGAAGACGCCTTAGTCGTCAATAATAACGCAGCCGCTGTTTTATTAGTGTTGACCACTTTTGCGAAAGGAAAAGAAGTGTTAATTTCTCGTGGCGAATTAGTCGAAATTGGCGGTTCCTTTAGAATTCCCGACGTGATTTCTTCAACAGGCGCATTGCTCCATGAAGTAGGGGCGACGAATAAAACCTCTTTAAAAGATTATGAAAAGGGCATCAATGATGAAACAGGTGCTTTATTGAAAGTTCACCCATCCAATTATCAATTGATCGGCTTTACAGAAAAACCAACAGACGAAGAATTAGTAACACTAGCTCACGAGCACAACTTACCTATTTTTAACGACTTAGGAAGTGGGTTACTATACGATTTACAATCCTTTGGCTTATCTTATGAGCCGACGATTGCTCAATTGGTCAAGGCAGGTTATGATTTAGTGATGTTTTCTGGGGATAAATTGCTCGGAGGCCCGCAAGCCGGTATTATTGTAGGTAAAACAAAATGGATCAACCAACTGAAAAAAGAACCTCTTTTAAGAGCATTACGAGTTGATAAAATGACCCTCGCGGCTTTAGAAGCGACGTTAAAGCTTTACAAAGACCCTCAAACAGCCTTTAGTCAAATTCCAACCCTTTCCATGATTCAAGGACAAAAAGTCAAAGAAAAAGCAGAACAGTTAGTTGAAAAATTAAATGAATTGCCAAAGGTTAAAGGGACGTTAGTTCAAGGAACTTCTAAAATCGGCGGTGGAGCTTATCCGGCAGATACATTAGATAGTTGGCATGTCTGTGTTGAAATAGAAGGGTTCACTGCCAATGAGTTAGCCCATGCTTTACGCGGAAGTCAACCAAGCATTATTAGTATTATTTATAACGATCACGTTCATTTAGATACGCGAACGTTAACACAAGAGGATTTAACGGTTATTCAAACAGCCATTGAAAAATTAACCCATAAAGGAGCAAAATAAATGGATAAAGAACAATTAGTTCAAGCAGCGCGGGACGTGCTAAAGCATTCCTACAGTCCTTATTCTAACTTTCCTGTAGGTGCTGCTTTTTTAACCCATGACGGGAAAGTTTATACAGGCGTCAACGTTGAAAACGTCTCTTTTGGTGCGACAAACTGTGCGGAACGAAGTGCTATTTTCGCAGCGATCTCACAAGGAGTTCAACCTAAGAGTTTTATTGCTTTAGCCATCGCCGGAGAAACAGAAGATTTCTTACCTCCCTGTTGTTTATGTCGACAAGTATTGGTCGAATTATGTGCACCAGATATGCCTGTTTATTTAACTCGCCAAGATGGAGCCATTCATGAAACTACTTTAGAAAAATTAGTACCTTATGCTTTTGAAACGTTAGATATGTAAACAAAAAAGATGTTGACACCATGAAAGGTATCAACATCTTTTATTCTTATAAGACAATATTTTCTTGTGCGCCATCTTCCCATTTTTCGATATTATCGAAAGTGATTTCCGCTCTTCTTTCAAGAGCTTCATCTGTCGCAAAACCGATATGTGGGACGATAAAAGTATTTGGAGCGTCTAATAATGGGTAGTCAGCTGGAATAGGGGGTTCCATATCCACACGGTCTAACCCCGCACCTGCGATGACGCCATCTTTTAGAGCTTTAGCTAAAGCATCGTTATCAATAATTGGACCGTTTCCTGTATTGATAATTAAAGCAGAATCTTTCATCATTTCCAATTCTTTTTGACCAATTAAGTGTTTTGTTTGGTCAGTAAGAGGGGTATGGATGGTTACGATATCACTTTCAGCTAGTAGATCTTCTAAAGAAAGATATTTAACACCTTTTGCTTTTAAATCGTCTTTTTCTGTTCTACTATATGCAACTACGTCACAACCAAAGGCCAGACCTAGCTCACATACTTTCCCGCCGATTGCGCCAGTTCCGATCACACCAAGTATTTTACCGTATAGATCGTTTTGGCTGTAGCCATCTTTTGTACCGCCTTGGCGAACGACTTTTTCTAATGGGACAACGTTACGTAGGAGTCCGATAATTAACCCGAAAGTCAACTCAGCAACGGAGTGAGTACTGTACCCGCCGGCGTTTGATACTTTAATGCCACGTTTTTTGCAAGCATCTAAATCGACATGATCATAACCTGTAAATGCGACGGCGATGAATTTTAAGTCTTCAGCTGCGTTAATTACATCAGCACCCAGTGGCATATTGGCAATGACTAAGATGTCAGCGTCTTTAACGCGTTCTTTTTGTTCCTCAACATCGACGACATCTTGGTAATAAACAATCTCATGGCCACGCTCTTTAAGAGGTGCAGTTAATTCATTAAATGCTTCTTCACTAATTCCTAGTGATTCTAAAATAACGATTTGTAAGGGTATCATACATATGTGACACGAAAACATAAAAAAAAAGAGGAGCTTCTGGTACACTATATTTAACGAATAAAAAACAATAGTGTGAAAGGAAGCTCCCCATGAAGTCAATTATAACAGAAGAAATGCGATATAGGCAAAAAGTTGTTGAGTATGCGGAAAAATATGATAATAACGCCAAAACAGCCCGTCGTTATGGCACAAGCCGTCAAAACGTCCAACGTTGGCGCAAGCGTTACGATAAGACGTGGGATAGCTTACGTAACAAAAGTCGCCGTCCTCACAGTCATCCAAACCAACATACTCAAGAAGAACTTCAACTGATTCAGAAAAAATACC
>NZ_FNEL01000098.1 GCF_900100125.1 Dolosicoccus paucivorans
AAAAGTACGGTAGAGGAAAACCAACAATAATTTGACACTATCGCTATTCTAATTTGTTAGACGATAATACATATGTGACACAAAAATATAAAAAATAGGGAGCTTCTGGTACACTAAAGTTACTCAACCCACTTAGTGAAAGGAAGCTCCCATGAAAACTATTATAACAGAAGAAATGCGTTTAAGGAAACGAATTATTGACTATGCAATCAAACACAATAATAATGCCGCAGCCGCACGTCGATATCATACCTCACGACAAAATGTGAAACGTTGGCGCGATCGCTATGACGGCACTTGGGATAGCTTGAAAAATCAATCAACTCGGCCACATTCACATCCGGCACAACACACCCAAGAAGAACTAGACCTCATCCAATGTAAATATCAACGTTATGGCCATGAAGGGTTGGCTGAAGTTTACGTTCAATGTAAAAAGGCTGGTTATATACGTAGTTATGACAGTATGTGCAAGCAAATACGTGAGCACGGTTGGAATAAAACAGAGAAAGTTGCTAAGAAAAAATATCCTAAATCGACTTGGAAACCTGATATAGTCACTTATCCGGGAGAAAAGGTACAAATAGATATTAAATATGTTCCGATGGATTGTTTAAAATTTGATACACATGGTATTCGCTATTATCAAATTACAGCGATTGATGAATATTCTCGCAAGCGTTACTGTGAGATTGTCGATGAAAAATCAGTCACTCATACGGCCTCATTTCTTATAAAGTTAGAAGACGGGCTTGGTTTTAAGGTGACAACCGTACAAACAGATAACGGACGTGAGTTCACCAATGATCCTGCTGTAACAACAAAGTTGACTCTGTTTGAAGAGATACTACAAGAAAAAGGGATTGATTATAAAAATACACGACCTTATTCGCCATGGCAAAATGGAATTGTTGAAAGAAGTCATCGAGAAGATGGCGAACGATTTTATAATCGCCGCGAATTTTCAAATATTGAGGCTTTGAAGAAAGCTCATCGTCGCTATATCAACCGAGGGAATAATATCCATCGAAAAGTATTAGAATTTAAGTCACCGAATGAAATTGTGGAAGAATACTTTAGTAATAAGGCTGCTTAGGCTAGCAACAAGTGTCTCACATCTGTGGTCAGTGTCAAGGATCGTTTCACTTTCCTCCTTGACACTGACCACAGATGTGAGTGCTAAAAGCTAGCGCCTAGGCAAGCCCAAAAAGAAGCACCTCGTGTAACATATGTTTGACAACTCTAGATGTCGGACGGAGAAATTACGGAGAATGTAAGGGTATCATACATATGTGACACGAAAACATAAAAAAAAGAGGAGCTTCTGGTACACTATATTTAACGAATAAAAAACAATAGTGTGAAAGGAAGCTCCCCATGAAGTCAATTATAACAGAAGAAATGCGATATAGGCAAAAAGTTGTTGAGTATGCGGAAAAATATGATAATAACGCCAAAGCAGCCCGTCGTTATGGCACAAGCCGTCAAAACGTCCAACGTTGGCGCAAGCGTTACGATAAGACGTGGGAT
>NZ_FNEL01000078.1 GCF_900100125.1 Dolosicoccus paucivorans
TCAATCTTTCCCCAAAGAAGCTCTCAAAAGTTTCACCTCTGATCGTGGGAAAGAATTTGCTTGTTATTCAGACATCGAACAACAAAACATCGCTTTTTACTTTGCGGATGCTTACAGTGCCTGGCAGAGAGGGACTAACGAGAATTCCAATGGATTACTCAGAGAATTTTTCCCTAAACGCACAGATCTAGCTAAAATTACGGAACATGATCTTTTCAATGCGCTATGGTTGATAAACAATCGACCTAGAAAATGCTTAGATTTTAAAACACCTTTTGAAGTACTCATGCACGAACTCGTTCAGTTAGAATAACTTTTTGTCGCAATAATTATTGCAATTCATCAAATCAATTAAAAAATGGAAATGACATTAATTTACTAACTTATAGAGTAGGTGAGATAAATGAAAGTAGAAATTATTGCTGTGGGAACAGAACTTTTAATGGGACAAGTCATTGACTCAAACTCCGCAACGATCGCTCAAGAGTTATTATCTCTTGGTTTAGGAGTTTATTATCGTCAAGTTGTGGGAGATAACCCTGAGCGGATGTTTGAAGCGATTCAATTAGCTGGAGGTCGTTCAGATTTAATTATTTTATGTGGCGGAATCGGCCCAACTCAAGATGATATCACTAAACAAATGGTTGCAAAATATTTAAATGTTGATTTAATTCACGACCAAGAAGAAATTGATAAAATCAAACGCTATTTTGAAAAGAGCCGCCGTTCAATGCCTCAAAATAATTTAAGACAGGCTTTAATGTTCAAAGGAGGAGTCAAATTAGAAAACCCTGTGGGAACTGCTGCAGGAGCATTATATAAAACTAACAATGATCAAATGTTTGCTGTTTTACCAGGACCTCCTATGGAGTTAAAGGCAACTCTTAAACAATCGCTCATTCCGTATCTATTGCAATTTGTTCGAAAAAATGAAGTTATTGACTCTGTTTATTTGAACTTTGTTAATATAGGCGAATCACAAGTGGCAGAAGATATTGAAGATTTAATTAACCAGCAAACCAACCCCTCAATTGCTATGTACGCCAAACCTGAACGAGTTCAAATAAGACTTACGAGTAATGCAAAGAACCATGAAGAAGCTGAAAAGTTAAACGAACAACTAGCAAAAGAAATTATAAAAAGATTATCCAAACATTTTATTGGAAGAGGAAAAGAGTTTGATTTTGCTAAAGAAGTGGTGACGTTACTTAAGGAACGCTCTTTAACATTAAGTTGCGCCGAAAGTTTAACGGGTGGGTTATTTGCAAGTGAAATCGTATCCCAATCCGGGGCTTCTACTGTTTTTAAAGGCGGCGTTGTGAGTTATACCCCAGATATAAAAGAACAACTTTTAAATGTTTCACCTCAAACGATTAAAGAGCACTCCGTTTATAGCCAACAAGTGGCTATTGAAATGGCAAAAGGAGCTCAAGAGCAATTGAAAACAGATGTTAGTGTCAGTTTTACTGGAGTAGCAGGGCCAGACGATGAAAAAGATCATCCCGTAGGAGAAGTTCATTATGCGATTGCATTTAAAAACGAAAAGGCTCACACAGGTTGTTTGCATTTAGGACACCGCTCACGTAATATGATTCGTTATTTAAGTGTTCAGCGCGTTTTAGCTAATCTTATTGAATTGCTAAGACAAAGATAAGAACATTTGTTCGCTTTTTTATTGCTTTATATCAATTTGTAAGGTAAAATAACGTAGTAATGAGAAGATATGGAGGCAAATTATGTTAGATAAAGACCGTCAAAAAGCGCTTGACCAAGCGTTAAAAAATATTGAAAAAAACTTTGGTAAAGGCTCAATTATGCGCCTAGGAGAAAAAACGGATACGCGTATCTCTACTGTTCCTTCAGGTTCTTTAGCTCTAGACGTAGCTTTAGGAGTCGGAGGGTATCCAAGAGGAAGAATTATTGAAGTTTATGGACCAGAGTCTTCTGGTAAGACAACGGTAGCGCTACACGCTATTGCAGAAGTTCAAAAGCAAGGTGGACTAGCGGCTTTCATCGATGCAGAGCACGCTTTAGATCCTACCTATGCAGAACGACTTGGAGTAGATATCGATCAATTGCTTCTTTCCCAACCTGATACTGGAGAACAAGGGTTAGAGATTGCTGATGCACTGGTTGCTTCTGGTGCAGTAGATATCGTCGTCGTTGACTCAGTAGCTGCTTTAGTTCCTCGAGCAGAAATTGAAGGAGATATGGGAGATGCTCACGTTGGATTACAAGCTCGCTTAATGTCTCAAGCGTTACGTAAATTATCAGGTTCCATTAATAAAACTAAAACGATTGCTCTTTTTATTAACCAATTAAGAGAGAAAGTCGGCGTCATGTTTGGAAACCCTGAAACAACTCCAGGAGGACGAGCGTTAAAATTCTATTCTTCAGTTCGTTTAGATGTTCGTCGTATTGAGACCATTAAAGATGGAACGGATATGGTGGGGAACCGTACAAGAATTCGTGTCGTCAAAAATAAAGTGGCACCTCCATTTAAAGAAGCGATTGTTGATATCATGTATGGCCAAGGGATCTCACAAACAGGCGAGCTTGTTGATATGGCCTCTCAAATTGATGTGTTAAATAAAGCCGGATCATGGTATTCATATGGAGACACCCGTATTGGGCAAGGTCGCGAATTTGTTAAAAATTATTTAGAAGAACATCCTGAAATGCGTCAAGAAATCGAAATGAAAGTTCGTCGTCATTTTAATATCGGTGTTGAAGGCGAAGAAGATGAAGTAAGCCAAGAAGAGTCTGTAGCAGATTCTGAGAAAGAATAACTTTATTTTTATAAATCATTACAAGCAACCTTTAACTTGTTATTCTTCAACCTGCTTCTTTGATTGACATTGAGTGGTAAAGAGGATAAGATATAAGTTGTGTAGGAGACCATTCTACTACTTGTAATATGATATAAACCATTCAATGTAGCACAATAATAGACGGAGGTGACTCTTATGGACTTTATGTCTATCGCCTTCGCGATTGTTGCTTTAATAGTCGGAATAATCATTGGATTTTCAATCGTTAAATTTTCTGAAAAAAGAAACATCGCTGGTGCCAAAGTGACCGCAGAAACTATTGTAGATGATGCGATTCAACAAGCTCAAACGTTGAAACGTGAGGCATTATTTGAGGCAAAAGAAGAAAATTTAAAGTACCGTAATGAGGTTGAAGATGAATTAAAAAAACGACGCAATGAAGTGAATCGCATGGAAATGAGAATCATCCAGCGAGAAGAAAATTTAGATAGAAAAAGCGAAACTTTAGATAAAAGAGAAGAGAATTTAGAAGATAAAGAAAGTGATTATCTTCAACGAAATAAACAGCTTGAATCTAAAGAACAAGAGCTTGATGGGATTATTCAAGACCAACAGACAACGCTAGAGCAAGTGGCCATGATGTCACGTCAAGAAGCTCAAGATAAAATTTTAGAAGAAATGAACGAAGCACTTCAGCAAGAAACAGCTTTAATGATCAAAAACGCAGAACAAGAAGCAAAAGATGTTGCAGACCGCAATGCTAAAGATATCATTTTACAAGCAATTCAACGAAGTGCTACTGACATGGTTGCTGAAAATACAGTAACAGTTGTTCATTTGCCTAATGACGATATGAAAGGACGAATTATAGGTCGTGAAGGACGCAATATTCGAACTTTAGAAAGCTTAACAGGGATTGATTTGATTATTGATGATACCCCTGAAGCAGTCGTGTTAAGTGGTTTTGACCCTATTAGAAGACAAATTGCTGAAATTGCATTGGAAAAACTAATCCAAGATGGGCGTATTCATCCTGGACGTATTGAAGAGATGGTTGAGCGAGCGCGTAAAGAACTCGACGAAAAGATTCGTGAAATTGGTGAGCAGGCAACCTTTGAGTTAGGGATTCACTCACTCCATCCTGATATTATTAAATTGCTTGGACGTTTATCTTTTAGAACAAGTTATGGCCAAAATGTACTGAATCATAGTATGGAAGTAGCTAAATTAGCTGGTGTTCTTGCCGGTGAATTAGGAGAAGATGTTACATTAGCTAAACGTGCAGGTCTACTTCACGATATCGGTAAAGCTTTAGACCAAGAAATTGAAGGATCTCATGTTGAAATTGGTGCAGAGATTGCTAATAAATATCATGAAAATGAAGTGGTTGTCAATGCGATCGCCTCTCATCATGGAGATACTGATCCAACTTCGACAATTAGTGTATTAGTTGCTGTAGCGGATGCTCTTTCAGCGGCTAGACCAGGTGCTCGTAGCGAGTCTCTTGAAAGCTATATTCGTCGACTTGAGAAACTAGAAGAAATCTCAACTAGCTTTAAAGGCGTACAGCAAAGTTATGCTATTCAAGCAGGACGAGAAGTACGCATTTTAGTAAAACCAGATGAAATTGATGATGCACAAGCTGTCCAATTATCGCGCAACATTCGAAAACGGATTGAAGCCGAAATGAACTATCCAGGAAATATTAAAGTGACAGTAATTCGCGAAACTAGAGCAATAGAATATGCGAAGTAATCATATTATAATGAGTGAGATAAGAAGGAGCGATGCAATATCTATTTGCATCGCTTTTTTTACTTTTATCTATGATGAATTGCAATAATTATTGCGACAAAAAGTTATTCTAACTGAACGAGTTCGTGCATGAGTACTTCAAAAGGTGTTTTAAAATCTAAGCATTT
>NZ_FNEL01000071.1 GCF_900100125.1 Dolosicoccus paucivorans
CTTGAATAACCCATGTTACCAATGCGTAAGACTTTTCCAACTAAAGGTCCAAAACTTCCTGCGATTTCAACCCCAAATTGATCTAGCATAAATTTTTTCACTTCATTCGCATCGACACCTTTAGGTATCAAAACAGCATTCACTGTTGGCAACTTAGTCTCTAAATTCCCGTACAACTTTAGACCCATCGCAGTAAGGCCTGCTATAAGAGCCTTCTCATTTAACTTGTGACGATAATAGACATTATCCATACCTTCTTCCAACAGCATACGTAAACCAGCGTGAGCTGCATAGATTAAATTGGTCGCTTCAGTATGGTGATTAATAGGTGTATCAGACCAATATACTTTTAATTGAGATAAATCTAAATAATTACTTAGAATAAATCTTTCATTTCTAGCTTCAGCACCTAAACCTAGCTCTTTTTGAAAGCGCGATTCAATAATTTGGTCGGCGCGATCGCTCCATGCTACAAAGGCTAACCCTGCTGGAACACTTACACACTTTTGTGTACCTGCAACCGCTAAGTCAACTCCCCACTCTTCCACTTTTGTTGGCATTCCACCAAAAGTTGCGACCATATCAACCATAAATAACACATCATTTTCCTGACAGTATTTGCCGATTTGATCCAACTCTTGAACCTGGCCACTCGCCGTTTCACCATGTACCATCGCAACTAATTTAGGTTGAGTTTCTTTAATTTTATCTATAATACTTTCTTGAAGAAAAGGCCCATCCCACTCTTTTTCATAAAGTATAACTTCTGCTCCCGCACGCTCTGCAATTTCTGCTAGTAGATAAGCGAATCGACCATACGCCGGAATGAGAACTTTATCGCCTTTTTCTACTAATGAGTACATTCCCGCTTCTAAGCCAGCCCGCGAGGACCCATCTACAGCTAAGGCGTGACCATTAGGGATTTGAAAATGTTGCTTCAACATCTTTTGAACTCGTCGCATTATTTGTCTAAACTGCGGATCATATTGTCCCAAGACTTCTAAAGACATTTCACGTAACACCACGGGGTGAGCTTCAACCGGTCCCGGTGTCATAATTGTTCGGGTAGAAAATCTAATTTCTTCACACATTAATATATCCTCCTGATGAATTATAATTTCTTTATTAATTAAAGAATATTGTACCACAATATATCTATAAATTAGAAAAAAATTAGTTTTATGTCTATATAAATTTTACATTAGGTCAACATCTCAACATAACCAATAAGAAGTAAAATTATAACTTCTCTTACTTTACTTTCTTTCGTTAATGAGTTGACTATATAAATCAGCTTTCGCACCATAAATTGCTTGAATACCATCTTGAACTTCAACTACTGCAACTGCCCCTAAAGCCTTCAACCGTTCAACATCAACTAAATCCTTTTGAGTGACAGTGACGCGCAAGCGCGTAGCACAGGCTGTCACTTCCTTTAAATTCTCATATCCTCCTAAAGCCGAGACAATTTCTTGAGCTTCTTCTTCTAAAGAGTGTACACCGCGTTTCTTCGACTCTTCTTCTGTAGCAACTACCGGTTGATTGCCTGGCACTGCTACATCAAAGCGACTTAACGCCAGTCTAAATACAATGTAATATACACCTGCCCAAACAAGTCCGATCGGAATAACGCGCAACCAGTGAGTAATGTGATTTCCTTGTAAAACTCCAAAGAGTAGAAAATCAATTAACCCACCAGAAAACGAATTTCCAATACGCACTTGTAATAAGTCCGCAATCCAAAATGACAATCCATCTAAAAATGCATGTAAAACATATAACCAAGGTGCAGCAAACAAGAACATGTATTCAATAGGTTCTGTAATTCCGGTTAGAAAGGATGTTAACGCACCACTAAAATATAATCCGACATTTTTAGACTTTTGAGCTTTGGGAATTCCATGATACATTGCCAAACAAGCTGCCGGTAAGCCAAACATCATCGTTGCAAATCGTCCAGCAAAAAAGCGAGTTCCATAAGTGAATAACCCTTGATGATTTGGATCTGCTAATTGTGCAAAAAAGATATTTTGCGCTCCAACAATTTGAGCACCTTCAACCATTTCTACTCCACCTAAAGAAGTGTACCAAAATAGTGGATAGATTGTGTGATGTAGTCCCACCGCACCTGTTAAGCGAAGTAAAAAACCATATAAAAAAGTTCCAAAACTACCCATTAACGCAATTTTTTCGCCTGCAATTGTCAATAAACTTTGAAAAGGTGGCCAAATTAAGTAAAAAATAAAACCTAAAATAATAGCCGCAAGAGAGGATACAATCGGAATAAAACGTGATCCTCCAAAAAAACCTAAAAAGGTTGGCAATTGTATTTGACGGTAATGATTATGTAAATAAGCTACAGTACTACCAATAACAATCGAACCTACTACACCTGTATCAATCGCCGGAGCGTCCACAGTTAATAGCTCTAATAAACCATTGATTGTTGCGGTAAACACCACATATGCGACCCCTGCCGCTAATCCTGCTGTTCCTTTGTCGCCCTTAGCTAATCCTACCGCGACTCCGATCGCGAAAATCAGTGCCAAATTAGTAAATACTGCTCCACCGGCAGCACTCATAATTTTTAAAGCACCTTGTAACCATCCTTGATCTAAAAAAGGATAAGCTGCTACTGCACTTGGGTTACTTAAAGCTCCTCCCAGTCCAAGTAAAAGCCCTGCGACCGGTAAAATAGCAATGGGAAGCATCATGGCTCGCCCAATTTGAGAAAATCGACTAAACATATGAAAACCCTTTCCTTCTTTTTTTTACTATTATATATTATTTGTACTACAACTAAAACAAAAAAACGCACAACAGTGCGCTTTTGCGACTGCTGTACGTTTCTCAAGGGAAGGGATTATTATTTTATAGATCTTTAATTGGTTTTTCTTTGTAGCCATAGTATGCGTGCTCAAAAATTTGAATCATATCGGCAACCATTGGCAGACGTGGGTTTGCTGGCGCGGCTTGGTCTTCATAAGCAATGTAAGCCATCTCTTCCGTCTTAGCGAACCATTCATCTTTATCGATACCTTGATCTTTGAAATTCATATCAATACCGATAGACTCTCCTAACTTGTAAATTGCTTGAGCCAGTGACTCTACCCCTTCTTCTGGAGTATCTGCTTTTAGTCCTAATGCTTTAGCAATTGTTTGGTAACGTTCGTTTGCATTGTATTCGTTATATTTTGGCCATGCTGATAGTTTAGATGGTTGTGTTCCGTTGTATTTTACAACATATGGAAGTAAGATCGCGTTTGTACGTCCGTGAACTGTTCTAAACATACCACCAATTGTATGTGCCATCGCGTGGGAAATACCTAAGAAGGCATTACCAAAGGCCATACCTGCCATTGTTGAAGCGTTATGCATGTTTTCGCGACTTTCTTCATCAGCATATTTAACAGAGTTTTCTAAGTTTTCGAAAACTAGTTTAATGGCTTCAAGAGCTAATCCATCTGTATAGCTGCTTGCCATAATAGATACATAAGCTTCTAGAGCGTGTGATAATACGTCCATACCTGTATCCGCTGCGACGTGAGCTGGCACAGTCATTACAAGTGCAGGGTCAACAATCGCAATTGATGGTAAGATTGAGTAGTCTGCTAATGGATATTTACGTCCAATTGACTTGTCAGAAATAACCGCGAATGGTGTTACTTCCGCACCTGTACCCGAAGTAGTTGGAATACATACTAATTGAGCTTTTTCACCTAATTCTGGATATTTGAAAGCACGCTTTCTAATGTCCATGAATTTTTGAACTAAATCTCTAAAGTCTGTTTCTGGTTGCTCATAGAACATCCACATAATTTTCGCAGCATCCATTACAGATCCCCCACCTAGGGCAATAATTGTATCTGGTTCAACTGCGCGGATTGCTTCAGCACCTTTTTCAACGGTTGTAATATCTGGATCTGGTTCAACGTCTGAGAAGATATGATACGTTACTTCGTTATGACGCTTCTCCAATTGATCAGTAATGCGGTTAACAAACCCTAAATCAACCATCGAGTTATCAGTGATGATCATAACGTTTTTAACGTTACTCATTTCTTGTAAGTATTGAATTGAGTTTTTCTCAAAATAAATTTTCGGTGGCACTTTGAACCATTGCATGTTATTTCTTCTCCGTCCTAGCTTCTTAATGTTTAGTAAGTGCATTGCGTTGACGTTGTCTCCAACAGAGTTTTTACCGTATGAACCACAGCCAAGAGTTAACGATGGCATGAAGGCATTATATACGTCTCCAATTCCTCCAAATGTACTTGGAGAGTTCCAAACCACACGAATCGCTTTGACACGCTCACCAAAATCTTTAGCTACTGCTTCATCACGAGTATGAACTGCAGCGGAGTGACCTAAACCATTGAATTCAACCATTGCTTCGGCTGCACCGATTCCATCTTCAGTGTTGTCGGCTTTGTAAACAGCAATAACAGGAGATAATTTCTCACGAGTTAATGGCTCATTTGGACCAATTTCTGTAACTTCAGCTGCTAAAATACTTGTCCCTTTAGGAACATTGAATCCGGCTTCTTTGGCAATCCATTCGGCGTATTTACCTACTACACCGGCGTTTAGCTGTGCTTGATCAACTGAATCTGAGAAAGCTTTTGTTCCGAACATAAATTGTTCTAATTTTTCTTTTTCATCTTTATTGACATAGTATACTTTATATTTTTTAAAGCTTTCATTGAATTCTTCATAGACTTCTTTATCTACGATAACCGCTTGTTCTGAAGCACAAACCATTCCGTTATCAAACGCTTTACTTAATGCAATATCATTTGCCGCCTGCTTAATGTTGGCAGATTTGTGTACGTAAGCCGGTACGTTTCCTGCACCTACACCAAGTGCTGGTTTACCACATGAGTAAGCTGCTTTTACCATCGCATTACCACCTGTAGCAAGAATAGTTGCAATATTATCGTGGTTCATTAAAGCGCCTGTTGCTTCCATCGATGGTTGAGTAATCCATTGAACACAATTTTCCGGTGCACCTGCTGCAACGGCTGCGTCTCGAACAACTTCAGCTGCTCGTGCTGATGATTCTTGTGCTTGCGGGTGGAATGCAAAAATAATTGGGTTACGTGTCTTTAGAGCGATTAACGCTTTAAAGATTGCTGTTGATGTTGGGTTTGTTGTTGGTGTAATACCAGCTACCACTCCAACTGGTTCAGCGATCGTTGTAAGCCCTGTTATTGGATCATCGCTAATAATTCCTACTGTCTTCATGTCGCGCATACTGTTAGTAACATGCTCACAAGCGAACATGTTTTTCGTTGCTTTATCTTCAAAAACTCCACGGCCTGTTTCTTCAACGGCCATTTTAGCGAGTGGTCCGTGTTCTGCTAGAGCTGCTAAGGAAGCTTTACCTACAATATGGTCAACTGCTTCTTGATCTAGCTTCATAAAATCATCTAGCGCAACTAACGCTTTTTGCACTAAACCATCTACGTGCTCTTCCGGTGTGCTCTGCATCGCTTGCTCTTTCTTTTCTTCTGACATTAACTATTCCTCCTAAGAATGGTTTATTTTTTAAATAATTTGCTTGTGTTTTTATGTGATATCTTTCACTAATTATTATTATAGAGAATATTTTTGAAAATTCCTAGTATTTTGGGTGAAAAAATTCACTTTTGTAAAGTAAGCGCTATCATGTATGTGAAATCACGAACTTATTGTTCAATTAGCACATATTTTAAAGTTTGTTAGTCATATAATGAAAAAACTCTCCTTTGTAGGAGAGTTAAGTAATGATTATTCAAAAGACAAGGCAATCTCAATGAGCTTGCGATCTGATCCCTTTGGCCCGATAAAAGAAATGCCAAAAGGAGCTCCCTCATGAAATACCCACGGAGCAGTCAACTGCGGAGTGCCTGATAAGGCGGAAATACATAAAAACTTAGATGATTGAGCTCGGTAATAGTTAATTTCTTCTAAATCATCAGTTCTTAAAGGCGCAACGGAAGAAGCCGTTGGTAAAACAAGTAGCGTATCACTGCCTAATTGTTGATGGATATACTCAGCGATTTGTTTCATCTTATCTACCTGTTCTTCATATTGATCTTTTGTAATTTGTGAAGCAGTCTCTAGACGACCTTTAGGTCCTGGAGAAATAAAAGGATCCATTTCTTCCACAAAAGCTTGATAGTTTCCCCACACTTCATAACCTTGTACAATTTGAAACGTTTTAACCCACTCATCAATTTGAGGTGCAAAAGTTTCTTCGATGACTTCA
Organism: Dolosicoccus paucivorans; assembly: GCF_900100125.1. Taxonomy (GTDB): domain Bacteria; phylum Bacillota; class Bacilli; order Lactobacillales; family Aerococcaceae; genus Dolosicoccus; species Dolosicoccus paucivorans. The sequence goes on from NZ_FNEL01000071.1 coordinate 6,251, forward strand.
TAAGATGACTTTTTTAACCTTTCTAAAATAGGTCGAACAGAATGATAGACCTCTTGATCAATCACTGACCATAAGTCTTGAGGGATCCAAATCCGTTTAATATTAAAATCATCTTCATCTTCGCCCAACAAAACGTCACTGACTTTTTGAAAAACTTCTACTTCTTTAGCAGCGTAGCCTAAAACGTCCATACTGTCACAATAAGGAGCTTCACCTGTATTGTCCACACGGTGCAGCGTTGGACGCATACCATAAAGATTTGTATAAGAAGCTGGAACTCTAACAGAACCTAAACAATCACTTCCGATAGAAAAGTCAACAAGCTCTCCTGCAACAGAAGCACAACTTCCGCTAGAAGATCCACCAGTATAGCGTCTAATATCATAAGGATTTAGCGGGCTACCATAGTGCCAGTTTTCCCCACTAATGCTGTAACATAACTCGTCACAAACCGTCTTTCCTACTAAGTCGGCTCCGTGGTCTAGTAACACCTCAATTCCCGTCGCTGTAAAGGCATCAGGCTTATTCCACTTTAAATATTCAGGATGCCCATTACCAAACGTACTCCCTTTAACAGTAAACACATCTTTAGCTGAAAAAACATAACCTGATAATTTACCTTGTCCAGTTGCCTTTTTTGCAATATGATTTTCCCTTACAAAACACATAAACGGATCATAAGGCGGTTCTTTTGATACTGTTAATTTCTCTTTTGCAAATAATGTATAATCCTTCATGCAAGTTCTCCTTTCTTAGTGTTTATTTAACTAAGATGAATCGCAATAATTATTGCGACAAAAAATCACTCTAACTGAACGAGTTCGTGCATGAGTACTTCAAAAGGTGTTTTAAAATCTAAGCATTTTCTAGGTCGATTGTTTATCAACCATAGCGCATTGAAAAGATCATGTTCCGTAATTTTAGCTAGATCTGTGCGTTTAGGGAAAAATTCTCTGAGTAATCCATTGGAATTCTCGTTAGTCCCTCTCTGCCAGGCACTGTAAGCATCCGCAAAGTAAAAAGCGATGTTTTGTTGTTCGATGTCTGAATAACAAGCAAATTCTTTC
>NZ_FNEL01000090.1 GCF_900100125.1 Dolosicoccus paucivorans
AATCTCGATTGTCAATTTAAGTTAGAAATTTCTACACTATATTATGAGTGATTGAACTTGGTGACATACTTGTGCTAACCACCTTAAACAACTCCATTCATCAAGCTCGAGGAGTGACGGTCATTGGCATTACCCAACTACAAAAGAGTTTACTGGCAAGTATTGCTGATCACACCCTTTATTTTCAAACAACTCCTTATCCTGTTGGGGAAGAAATCATGGTCTCTTTCTTACCCATTTACTATGTTGTCGACCTATTAGTGCGACACTTTCTAGTCCGTATTGGTAAAATTGAAGCCAAAGAATAAAATAAATCCCGAGTCGTCGTTAATATATATTCATTTGTAAATTAATAGTTGACTTAAAGATCCGTTCATTATATACTTTAAGTACAGATCAAAGATTTTCGCTATGGCGAAACACCAAACCCCCACACGACCGGGAAAAGTACGTGTGGGGGTTTTTTATCGGTGAGACACTCCTCGAAGGAATTACTTTTTGCGGCGTTGCCACCAAGAGATAATCGCAAAACTGATTAACTCTGCAATGATAGTCGCAAAAATATTCGATACAAGTTGGAACTTTTCCATTTACTTGGTTCTTATCTTTGGGGTAGCGCTATTTATAATTTTTTCATAGTAGAATACCTTTAAAGTATTGAAACGCGAGGGAGTTTGTTATAATAGCGCTACGAGATGAAGCGAATTAAAGGTATAAGGAGTATCGCGATGAAGAAAGTATTGATTGTTTTAACAAATACCGCAAAATATGAAACAGAAAATGTCCCAACCGGTCTATGGTTAGGAGAATTGACGCATTTTTATGATGAAATCCAAAAACACGGCATCGAAGCAGACTTCGTTAGCCCTAAAGGCGGATATGTGCCGATTGATCCTTATTCAATGAAGTTTGCGACGGATGTTGATTATAAATGGTATCAAGAAGACGCATTTGTTAATAAGGCGTTGGCTCAAACTAAATCACCTCAAGATATTGATCCGAAAGAATATTGCGGGATTTATTATACAGGTGGTCATGGTGTTTTATGGGACTTTCCACAAGATGAAACCCTCCAACATATTGCGATGGCAATCTATAAAGAAGGTGGCTACGTCACCGCAGTTTGTCATGGCGTGGTGGGGTTATTGAACTTAACAGAAGATGGCCATTATTTAATTAAAAACAAACAAGTAACGGGATTTACTGACGTTGAAGAACTGTTAGCCGGCAAGAAAAATAAGGTTCCATTTTCAACGGAAGAAGCATTGAAACAACGAGGCGCTCATTATGTCAAGAAGCGTTTCTTTACCTCCTTTGCGACAAGAGATGGCCGTGTCATTACAGGTCAAAACCCACAGTCTGCTAGAGCTGTTGCCAAAGAATTGGTGAAAGCCATCAATTAGCTAAAGCACGCGTTTATTTAGTGGGATTTTTTGCAAGATAAGTGATTAGGAACTGTTGTTTTGCTGGAAAAGTTTGCGGCAATACTTTAATCCTGTTATACTATAGATGTAGAGCAAGAATTTCGTTTCATAATGAAACACCAAACCCCACACGCACTTTAGCCGGTCGTGTGGGGTTTTTGTTGGTGTGGTGGCGTTGCACCTGAAAAAGGAAAACTATTATTTGCGACGTTGCCACTATTCAGTAATGGCAAAGACGGTTAACTCTGCCAACACTGTGGTCACAAATGTCTTAGCGAGAGCAAGAACTTTCTTCATAACTAGTACACCTTTTATAGAATACTTGTTATGGCTAATCTGCAACAAATATGTTACGATCTTATAGGTTAAAGCATTAATAGTTTCGCGCATGACGAAACACCAAACTCCCGCACGATCCGGAAAAGTACGTGTGGGGGTTATTTATATGATGAATTGCAATAATTATTGCGACAAAAAGTTATTCTAACTGAACGAGTTCGTGCATGAGTACTTCAAAAGGTGTTTTAAAATCTAAGCAT
>NZ_FNEL01000072.1 GCF_900100125.1 Dolosicoccus paucivorans
CTGTTGCCAATCAATTCATCATCAATTCGATCTACTAACATCAGACTTTTGAGGCGCTGTATATTCTTGTATGGTGTTACATAAGCTGACACGCTTACTGCATATTAGTAATTGTCTTTGGGTTTTCAATTCTATTTTTTACTAAGTTTTTAATGTGATACAATAATTTTAAGAATGCATTGAATAGGAGTGGAGCATGTGTCTATTTTTCCAAAGGATTTCTTGTGGGGTGGAGCTACGGCGGCGAATCAAATTGAAGGGGCCTATAATGAAGGTGGTAAAGGGTTAAGTGTGCAAGATGTACTGCCACAAGGTTGGTTTGGTGAGCCTACCAAAGAGCCGACGGCGGATAATTTGAAGTTAGAAGCGATTGACTTTTATCATAATTATAAGGAAGATATCGCGCTCTTTGCGGAAATGGGCTTTAAAGTGTTTCGTTTATCCATTGCTTGGAGTCGTATTTTTCCTAATGGAGACGAAAAGGAACCAAATGAAGAAGGGCTTGCTTTTTATGACCGCGTGTTTGATGAGTTAGAAAAGTATGGGATTGAACCTTTGGTGACGTTGTCTCATTATGAAACACCTCTTCATTTAGCTCGCAAGTATGACGGGTGGTTGAACCGTGATTTAATTGAGTTTTTCAATCATTATACAAAAACAGTGGTGGAGCGTTACCAACACCGTGTGAAGTATTGGTTAACCTTTAATGAAGTAAACTCTGTCCTTCATGCGCCTTTTATGAGTGGTGGGATTGCGACGCCGATGGAAGAGTTGTCTAAGCAAGATTTATACCAAGCTATTCATTATGAACTGGTAGCCTCTGCTTTAGCGACTAAAACGATTCATGAGATTAATCCTGACTTAAAAGTTGGATGTATGGTACTTGCGATGCCAGCGTATCCAATGACGTCTAACCCTTTAGATCAATTGGCGGTTCGCGAGTTCGAAAATCATAACTATTTATTTACAGATATTCATGCTCGCGGAAAATACCCTAACTATATTAAGCGTTACTTTAAAGAAGAAGGAATTGAGCTACAAATTGAACCTGAAGATGAAGCGATTTTAGCAAATCACCCTGTAGACTTTATTTCTTTTTCTTATTATATGAGTGTGACTCAAGCTCATGACTTAGATCAATATAAAAAAGGTCAAGGTAATATCATTGGTGGCTTGGAAAACCCCTATTTAGAACAATCTCAGTGGGGCTGGCAAATTGATCCAGTGGGACTTCGTTTAGTATTAAATGACTTCTATGATCGTTATCAATTACCTTTATTTGTCGTCGAAAACGGCTTAGGTGCTTATGACGAGTTAGTGGAAGTAGACGGAGAATTAACAGTAGAAGATGATTATCGTATTGATTACTTGAAGAAGCATTTAATTCAAGTAGGCGAAGCGATTAAAGATGGAGTCCCTGTCATGGGATATACGTCTTGGGGTTGTATTGATTTAGTCTCAGCGTCAACGGCAGAAATGAGTAAGCGGTATGGTTACATTTATGTTGATCGCCATGATGACGGAACAGGAAGTTTCAAGCGCTATAAGAAAAAATCCTTTGATTGGTATAAAAAAGTAATTGAAACTAACGGCAACTCGTTATTGGATTAGGATAACAGGGTCTATGTATTGTATAAATAAAGGTTTTGTGATAGTATAATAGTAGTAATTGACACGGGCAGAAGAGGAGTGAGCGGCAACGCTCGCTTTTTTTCATGTAAATAACCCAAAAAAGATCTTTTTAAAGAGGTGACTTATGAGTTCAATGGTAGACAAACTACAGCCCATTATCGAACCAATTGTTGAAAATAATGGCTGTGAATTAATTGAAATGGAGTACGTTAATGAAGAGGGTCAATGGTTTTTACGTATTTTTGCGGATAAGCCAGGCCGAATTGATATTAACGATTGTGCATTAATTAGTGAAGAAGTCAGTGTGGCGCTTGATGCGTTAGATCCTGATCCATTTCCACAAGCTTATTTTCTAGAAGTATCCTCTCCTGGAGCTGAGCGTCCGCTAAAAGATGACGAAGCGATTGAAAAAGCCGTAGGCGAGTATGTCCACTTTGCTTATCACGGACATGTAGAAGGAGAAACTTTCCATGAAGGAACATTGATTGAAAGTCAACCGGATGCCTATATTTTAGAAATTAGAGATAAAGCACGTGTTAAACAAATTACTGTCCCTAAAGATGCGATTCGCTTTGCGCGTTTAGCGGTACAGTTTTAAGGAGGAAATTAAAGGATGAGTAAAGAGTTAGTTAAAGCGATGGCCGTGCTTGAAGAAGAAAAGGGAATTTCTCCTGAAATCATTATTGAAGCACTTGAGTCTGCTTTAGTTCTTGCTTATAAAAAGAATTACGATCAAGCTCAAAACGTTGAAGTCCATTTTGATGACAAAACCGGTAAAATCAACGTCTATACGGTGAAAGAAGTCGTTGAAGAAGTGGAAGATGAAACTCTTGAAGTGAGTTTAGAAGACGCCCATGAGAAAAATATTCACTATGAAATTGGCGACAAAATTAACTTTGAGATCACTCCAGCCGACTTTGGACGTATTGCGACGCAAACAGCAAAACATGTGATTATGCAGCGCATTCGTGAAGCAGAACGCGATTTAATTTATAATGAGTATATTCAATATGAAGATGAAGTCTTAACAGGAACGGTGGAGCGAATGGATCCGCGCGGCAATGTGTTTGTTAATATCGGACGCATTGAAGCAGTGATGCCACGTAGCGAACAAATTCCAACGGAAGAATTAGACTTTGAAGATCGTGTGAAAGTGTACGTCGCATCTGTTGACCGTACTAACCGCGGTCCACAAGTGGTGGTTAGCCGTAGTCATGCCGGCTTTTTACGTCGTTTATTCGAAGTAGAAGTGCCAGAAGTGTATGACGGCATTGTTGAAATTGTTAACATGGCTAGAGAAGCAGGGGACCGTTCGAAAGTGGCGGTTCGCTCTCGCGATGAAACCATTGACCCGATCGGAACGGTTGTTGGTCAAGGTGGTCAACGTATTCAAGCCATTGTTAATGAATTAAATGGTGAGAATATGGATATTATCGAGTGGGATGAAGACCCAGCTGTTTTTGTTCGTAACGCGATGAATCCAGCTGAAGTTGTTGACGTGATTTTTGAAGATGAAGGGAACGCGTGTATTGTCGTTGTACCGGATTATCAGTTGTCTCTAGCCATTGGTAAGCGTGGTCAAAACGCTCGTCTAGCCGCTCGTTTAACATCTTACAAAATTGACATTAAGTCAGAAACAGCTTACGCTGAATATTTACAAGAACAAGAAGCGATCCGTGATCAATTAGATGCTGAATCTCTTGAAGAAGATGGTTTAGAAATGGCTGTTGATATGGACGGCGAGCTACTAGATGATGATATTCAACAAATTATCGGTGAAGACGCGGAAGATTTATTACGTCGTCAAGATGATATTGATGAAGGAGTCGTCACGCCGCTTGAATTTGAAGAAGAGATGACGGAAGAAAGTGACGCAGAACGTTTACAACGTTTAGCAGAAGACAACGGCGAAGAAACCATCGACCCGATGGACGATTTAGGCGAATAACATTGAATTAGAGGTGAACTAGATGGCTAAAAAACAACCAAAACAGCGTAAAGTTCCCATGAGAAAGTGTGTCATTTCTCAAGAAATGTACCCTAAAAAAGAGCTTGTACGTGTTGTTAGAACAAAAGAAAATGAAGTATTTATTGATCCAACAGGACGTCAAAATGGACGAGGTGCTTACATTGCACTAGATCCAGAAATAGCAAAAAGAGCTCAAGAAACAAAAGCATTAGATAAAGCGTTTAAAACGTCAATCGATCCTTCATTTTATGAAGAATTGGTCGAATATGTCACCCATCAAAAAGCGCGTCAGGAATTATTCTAATGCTGAAACAAAAACAATTGAATTTATTAGGACTGGGTTTGCGCTCTAGAAACTTAATTACCGGAACGGAATTAGTCGAAAAAGGAATTAAATCAGGTGAAGTTGTTCTTATTATTTGTGCAAAAAATGCCAGTAAGAACACCATCGAAAATTTAACCTATCTAGCAAACCAGCAACAAGTTCCTTTAGATTTAACATTAACAACTGAAGAAATAACCGAAGCATTAGGAAGACCACGTACAGTGTGTGGGTTTTCTAATCGCGGTATGGCAAAACGTTATCTTTCATACTTAGATGAAAGTAAAGGAGAATTGAAATGATGACGTAACACATAATAGGAAGGTGAGAGTATGTCTGGAATGAGAATATATGAATTTGCGAAAAAACACGGCGTAACAAGTAAAGAAGTACTCACATTGGCTAAGGAACAAGGAATGGACTTTGGAAGTCATATGTCTTCTTTAAATAAAGAAGAAGCAAGCCAATTAGAAAAACAATTAAAAGGCTCAAAAGATTCAAACAAAAAAGAGCAAAAAGCGCCTAAACGCAAAAAGAACAATAAACCTGCTCAAGAAGCAAAGAAAGACAACGAAAATACTAAGAAAAAACAAGGCAAAAAGAAACGTCAACCAACCCAACAAAAAGAGGAAAATGAGACTCGTGGAGGACGTCGTCGCCGTAACCGTCGTGGAGGTCGCCGCGGTAACCAACAAAACCGTTCAAAAGCAGCGCCAACCCCTCGTAAACATCGTGATTTACCTGAAAAAGTGGTCTACGAAGAAGGAATGAATATTCAAGATTTATCTAAAATCATCCACCGTGACACTTCAGAAATCATTATGAAAGCCATGGGACTTGGAATTATGGCGAACATGAACCAATCCCTATCTGGAGATGTCATTGAGTTAATTTTAATGGAGTACGGCATTGAGCCAGAACAAAAAGTAGTGATCGACAAATCTGACTTAGAACATTACTTCGAAGACGACTCTAACATGACTCAAGTTCGTCCACCAGTAGTTACTATTATGGGACACGTTGACCACGGTAAAACAACGCTACTTGACAGTTTACGTAATGCGAACGTTGCCGAAGGTGAAGCGGGCGGTATTACGCAACATATCGGTGCCTACCAAGTTATTGCAAATGACAAGCCGATTACATTCTTAGATACGCCAGGTCACGAGGCCTTTACAACTATGCGTGCTCGTGGAGCGGATGTAACAGACGTTACAATCATCGTCGTTGCTGCTGATGATGGGGTTATGCCACAAACAGTTGAAGCGATTAACCACGCCAAAGCAGCTGAAGTACCTATTATTGTTGCGGTTAACAAAATTGATAAACCAACCGCTAACCCAGATCGTGTGATGAATGAGTTAACTGAACACGGTATTATTCCAGAAGAATGGGGCGGGGATACTATCTTTGTTCCAATTTCAGCGCTACAACGATTAAACATTGATGATCTATTAGAAACCGTTCTTTTAGTAGCTGAAATGGAAGAATTAAAAGCAGATCCAGAGCGACGCGCAATTGGTAGCGTTATTGAAGCTTACTTAGACCGCGCTCAAGGAGCTACCGCCACCCTTCTAGTTCAACAAGGAACGCTTCGTGTAGGAGATCCAATTGTTGTTGGAAACACTTACGGACGCGTACGTACAATGACAAACGACCAAGGACAACGTATTCGTGAAGCCGGTCCATCTACTCCGGTCGCGATCACTGGTTTACAAGATACACCGCTAGCAGGAGACTTGTTCGTTGTCTTTGAAGATGAAAAAGAAGCTCGTCAAGCCGGTGAAACCCGTGCAGCACGCGCTCAACAACAACAACGCGAAAACAAAAATAAAATTACTCTTGATAACTTATTTGAAAGTCTACAAGAGGGCGAATTGAAAAACGTTAACGTGATCATTAAAGGTGACGTTCAAGGTTCGGTTGAAGCTTTAGCGGCTAGCTTGCAAAAAATTGACGTTGAAGGAGTTAAAGTAAATATTATTCACCAAGCGGTGGGTGGTATTAATGAAAGTGATATTTCTCTTGCTAACGCATCCAATGCGATTGTGATTGGATTTAACGTTCGACCAACCCCGCAAGCTCGTCAAGAAGCAGAAGCTGAGCAAATTGATATTCGTCTACACCGCGTTATCTATGACGTGATCGATGAAATTGAAACAGCGATGAAAGGAATGCTTGACCCAGAGTACGTTGAAGAAATTACTGGACAAGCCGTCGTCCGTGAAACCTTTAAAGTATCTAAAGTAGGTACCATTGCTGGAGCTTTCATGTTAGATGGTTATATCCGTCGTAATAGTGGAGTTCGTGTCATTCGTGATAACATTGTTGTCTACGAAGGCGAACTATCTAGCTTGAAACGTTTCCAAGATGATGCAAGAGAAGTTACAAAAGGCTTTGAATTTGGTATGATGATTGAAAACTATAACGATATTAAAGTAGACGATCATATTGAAGCCTTCCATATGGTGGAAGTAAAGCCTAAGTAATTGAATCGTTTTTAAAGGAGGATTGCCCTATGGCAAACTATCGTGTTGAACGCGTACGTCAAGAAATTTTACGCGAAGTCAATGATATTTTATTAAAAGACGTCAAAGACCCACGTATTGAAGGGGTTACGATTACAGACGTTGAATTAACAGGCGACTTACAACAAGCTACTGTGTTTTACAGCACCTTGTCTGACTTAGCAAGCGAACGTCAAAAAACAAAAGACGGCTTGCAAGCGGCTAGTGGTTTAGTTCGTAGTGAATTAGCCAAACGTATTAAACTATACAAAGTGCCAACCGTTAAATTCGAACGTGATAAATCGGTTGACTATGGTAACCGTATTGAAGAATTACTTAACCAAGTAAAAGAAGATACTCGTTCAAGTGACGAGTAACAATGAGAGCCATCCTTTTCGAAAGGGTGGCTTTTTTTTATTGCCTGAATTGTAAAATTAAGCTAGAAAAAAACAAATAGGACCATTTGTGCTACACTATTTATGAGTCCAATCATAAATAAGGGAGTAGACACAAAATGGCCTATACACATCTTACCACGAAAGAACTGACTTGGATAGAAAACTACTACGAAATTGGCGAAAAAGCTTACATAGTCGCTAAAAAGTTAAGAAGATCTGCTCAAACCATCTATAATGTCTATCATTATTTAGACGATGGTGGAACTATCATCGACTATTATGAAGGCTACAAAGCTAACAAATCTAAGTGTGGCTCTAAGAAGAAGCAGTTCACAGAAGATCAAATCACCTATATCAATGACCGAGTGTCACAAGGGT
>NZ_FNEL01000081.1 GCF_900100125.1 Dolosicoccus paucivorans
AGGAAGTAACCTTCAAGCGAAATATCATTCCACGTAAATCTCTTAACTACTACACTCCCCTGGAGGTTTTCTTGGCCCATCTTTTGGATCAAACATCTGGATATTATGCCAACCACTTAAGAAATATGGTTTCATCAAGCACCTGACTCCTCAAGAGTCGCTAGCGCTTTTCCTCTTGACCAGCCAGGAGCTTGATGAAGGGAGTTGTTTAAGGTGGTTAGCACAAGTATGTCACCAAGTTCAATCACTCATAATATAGTGTAGAAATTTCTAACTTAAATTGACAATCGAGATCTTTAAAAAAGATACCAATAAAGGCACTGTTTAAAATAAATAAAAAGAACATCTTCGCAAATGCTTTAGGTACACTCCAACCTAATAAGTCTACTCGGTTTAATGGCGCTAAAATGACTTCCCCTGTTAACACGACATCTGTATCTAAATGGACATTGCCAGCAAAGGAAGTAATTAAAATAATCGCTAACGCAAAAAAGAAAGAGTAGACAATGCCAATCGCATCATCATTATCTACTAAAGGCATTTTAGATAGACGTTCCGTTGACCAAACAGTTACTAAACCTAAAGCTGCTGCACCCATAATTAATAAAGGTGAATCTAAATCGCCCACGATAAAAAAGGCTAAAACAATTCCTAATAAGACAGAATGGGAAATCGCATCTGCAATCATCGACATACGTCTTAATACAAGAAATGATCCGATTAAAGCACAAGTTACCGCAGTCATCAATAAAACAAGCCAAGATTCGTAGGAGGCCCATAATAATTCAGTAAATGATATTTGACTCATTGAAGTTGCTCCTTTCTTTTTCGAAGATGGCGTGCAATTAAACCGCGAGGCGCAAAGATAAAGGAAATAAAACTAAATACGGCCATCATTACAATAATCATCGGTCCGGTGGATAGCCCGCGATAGGCTGTTGAAAAATACGTTCCTACAACAGCCGATAAGCCACCAAAAAGTCCTGCAATTAAAATGACTCGATGGAACCGATCGCTCCATTGACGTGCAATAACGGTTGGAAAAATTAATAAAGAAGCTACCAAAATGGTCCCGACTAACTTTAACCCAACGCCAATCAAACTCATGGTCATAATCATTGTGAGGAAATAAATAAATGAAGAAGAGATTCCTAACGTTTTGGCGTAAATTTCATCAAAAACAAACACTTTAATTTCCTTATAAAATATACCAAATAACATTAATGTTAATGCTGAAACGCATAAAATAACGGCTACATCTTGTTCCATAATGTAAGCTGCTTGTCCGAAGATATAGTTATTTAACCCTGATTGAGATTGGGTTGCATAGATGGGATGACCTTGAATCCAAGATTTAAAAACCATTCCCAATCCAAAAAAAGTAGACAAAACAATGGCTAAAATCGCATCTAAGTCTAATTTAGAATAGTGGTGAATTAATTGAATGAGTAAAAAAGCGACTGATCCGGTGAGCATGGCACCAGTTAAAAGGGCGAGGGGACTTTTAGTTAAAGCCCACATAAAACCTAAAATAATACCCGGGTAAGCCGCATGTCCAATCGCATCCCCAATTAAAGACTGGCGCTTTAAGACACTTATTGTGCCAATCATGCCCGTTGAAGAAGCGAGTAGAAAAGTCGCCAAAGCAATTAATAAAAAAGAGTAAGATCGTACAATGTCCCATTGAATCATTAGAGAACCTCCTTTAAAAATTGGAAGTTGGCGGATAACATGTGAGCTTTTTCTAAATGTTCACGAGTTAAAGTCGTTGGCATGGGACCACTTGCGATTAAATATTTATTGAGAATGATGACATAGTCAAAGTAACTCGGCAATGTATTTAAGTCATGATGGACAACGATAGAGGTTTTCCCTTCATTTTGTGAACGGATTAAAAAATCAAAAATAATTTGCTCCGTTGGTTTATCAACCCCTGCTAAAGGCTCATCCATAAAATAAATTTGGGCTTGTTGCGCAATGGCCCGGGCGATAAATACTCGTTGTCGTTGGCCACCAGATAATTGAGAAATTTGGCGGTGACGAAAATCCATTAATCCAATTTCATCTAAGGCTTCGTAAGCAATTCGTTTATCTTCTTTGTTTGGACGTTTAATCCAGCCACGGTGCCCATATCTTCCCATTAAAACGACATCTTCAACGGTCGTAGGAAAATTCCAATTAACACTAGATGTTTGAGGAATATAAGCAATTTGTTTCATAAAGGATTTTACCGGTTGATGATTGATCGAGATCCTTCCAGAAAGTAACGGCTCTAACCCTAAAATTCCCTTCATTAAAGTGGATTTCCCTGCACCGTTAGGACCGATAATTGCTACACGTGCATTTTTAGGAATATCTAAGTCAACATCCCATAATACAGGCTTTTCGTCGTAAGCCATTGTCAAGTCTCTTACTTGAATGAGTGAATTTTTCATGATGATCTACCTTTCTATTAAAAGAGGGCGCTCGATCAAGCGCCCGTTACTATCCGTTATTTTAAATATTGTGTAATTAAATCAACGTTATGTTTTACCATGGAAATAAAAGTATCGCCTGCTTGACCTTCAGGAGCTAAAGAGTCAGAAAAAAGTTCCTTTTCTTCACCGGAGACTACTTGAACATCGAATCCTTTTGCTTTACATGCTTCTTTTAACTTCTCCATTCGAGCTGGATCGGTGGTTGACTCAGCAAAAATCGCTTTAACTTGGTGGTCGACAATAAAGTTAACTGTCGCATCAATATCCGCGTTAGCCACTTCTGAATCGGTAGAGACCCCTTGAGGTGCTTGAACTGGGATGTCATAACGACGTGAGAAGTAGTTAAAGGCATCGTGAGGTGTAATTAAGTAACGATTTTCTTCTGGAATGGATTGGATTTGCTCTTTTGTATATTGGTCAAGATTGTCCAAATTCTTTAAATAGTTTTCTGTCGCTTGAGTGATAGTTTGTTCTTCGTCAGGTAAGAGCTCAATCAGCTTTTTAGATGCGTTGACTGTTGCTTCTTTATATAAATCGATGTCAAACCAGAAGTGTGGGTCAATAACTGTTTCGCCTTCTTCTTCCATTTGTCCAATGTGTTTTTTGTCAAAAGTTTCAGACACAGCGTAGCCAACCTTTTCTAGCGGCTCGACCATGCGTCCTTCAAAGTGTAAGCCATGATATAGAACTAAATCGGCATTAGTGATTTTTGTAAGGTCTTGCGGTTTAGCGACATAGACGTGAGGGTCCTCACCGGCTGGAATAATCAGTTCTACATCTACTAAATCTGGGGTAATTTGATGGACCATGTCATATAAGAAAGAAGTAGTCGTGGTGACGATCTTTCTATCTTTGGCATGGGCCGGTAAATGACTTCCTACTACCATTAACAAAACAATAAACATTAATTGAGTGAACATTCGTAATTTTTTCATCGCATTTCCTCCGGTTGTCCTTAATTTAATTATAGGTTACCCTAAAAAAGGGTAGTCAACACTTAAATGCGAATTGGTATGATGAATTGCAATAATTATTGCGACAAAAAGTTATTCTAACTGAACGAGTTCGTGCATGAGTACTTCAAAAGGTGTTTTAAAATCTAAGCATTTTCTAGGTCGATTGTTTATCAACCATAGCGCATTGAAAAGATCATGTTCCGTAATTTTAGCTAGATCTGTGCGTTTAGGGAAAAATTCTCTGAGTAATCCATTGGAATTCTCGTTAGTCCCTCTCTGCCAGGCACTGTAAGCATCCGCAAAGTAAAAAGCGATGTTTTGTTGTTCGATGTCTGAATAACAAGCAAATTCTTTCCCACGATCAGAGGTGAAACTTTTGAGAGCTTCTTTGGGGAAAGATT
>NZ_FNEL01000082.1 GCF_900100125.1 Dolosicoccus paucivorans
GTACTCATATACTTTTCCTGTTTGAGCCGTCACCTTTCGAACTTGTCGAACAGTGTCACGCTTAATCTCGTTACTAATCGTCGTATGATGGTGGCCTAAGCGGCGCCCCATTTCTCTATAGCTATGTCCTTCTTCAAGGTAGGCTTCAATTTTATAGCGTTCACCTAGAGTCAAATGCTTGCCTGTATTATTCGTTGTGTTATCATGTAGTTGCGTCATGTGATTTCATCCTTTCATTGGGTCTGCTAACTACAATGATAACATGAAATCCACATGGCGTTTTTTATTCACAAACGGGCGGCTAAGTTGATTATATAATCCACCTACTAAACATTAATTATATTTTTTTCAATAAGCTTTTTGACGAGACGCCGTTTACGTAAAGACACAGGAATATCTATGTTATTGGACATCCGCACTAAACACTGTTTACTTTTTATTTCTCGGATATGAGATATATTGACTAAAAATGATTCATGTAAGCGACACAGTTGGTCATCAAAGCTTTCTATATTTTTCAAGCTGTCTCTAAAGTTTATAACTTCATCTTTATAATATACTCGCACTTTATTTTTGCGAGCAGTTGTCTCGAAAAAAATAATATCTTTTAAATCAAGTTGTCTTATTCTACTTCCTATGGCGACTTTAAAGTGTTTTTGATGATTATCTCGTTCAATATGCAAACGTCGATAGGATTTTTCAACACACTCTCGAATCTTTTGTAGAACCTCTTCTGTAGAATCTTTTTGTATATAATCCATTGCCTCAATAGCGTATTCAAACGTTAGAGAACGACAATGATCATAAGCTGTCACAATCACAATATCACCGCAAGGACACAATTGACGAACGGCGCTCCCCAATTCCAACCCATTTATTTTTGATTGATCAAAACCTATATCTAAAAAAATAAACCTCTTGTTAGAGGGTATTTTCTTAAGTGATTCAATAAATCGTCTGGATTGCCAGTAGATAATATTATTTTACAATCCCACTCTTGTATTTTAATATAATTTTCGATACAGTTTTCTAACTGCGCTCGTTGAATATCATGATCTTCACAAATGAATATATTGAGCATTTTTTCTCCTTTGTAAACGAATGATTATTTGTATAACTAATTTCTTAATAATTATTTTTCCATTTAAAAAGTTCTTTGTCAAATGAGCTCATATTCCTTATTTAAGTGTAGAAAAAGCCATCGGAATTCCCTATGGATGAATATGTAGACTATGATCTATCCATTCGGAATAAACCGACAGCTCTTTTATGAGACTCTTTTTTAAAGTCTAAACAAATAATAGTAAACACGTTATAAGAATAGGAGCGACAATGCTGTATATAATATGATTAGTCTGGTAATAAATAAGAGCATAGGCGTTTTATGAGATATTAACCATTTCTGCCACAGTTTTGTTGGTAACTTTAGAATACCTCCACTTATTGTACTATTTAAACCTCTATAAGTTTTCCTTACTTACTATACATAAAACGATTTTCCCTCTCAACTATGCAATTGTCCCGTAAAACCCTTTTAGATAAAAATATATGATAAACTGTCTCTAAATTAATAGAAAAGGAAAAACAAACTAAAACAGTCAAAAAAGTTAGGAGATAATCTATATGATCAAATATGTCGTTATCATCGTGATGGGGATCATTTATAAGATGGTGTTGTATACCTATCCAACAATCTTTTCTTATCCAATCGCTTCATTTATCACAGTAGACACTATTACAAGTTTTCTTTTTGTTTTATTATCGATTCGAGTCTATTATTATTTCAAAAAATATGACAATTAATCACTAATTAAATGATTCATAAGATATAAATAATCCTGCTGATCCAGTCGCAATATTGATGCGAGAATCAGCAGGATTTTACTATTTCTTTCTTTAAAACCCAAACAAGCTTGGGACAAAGTAAGTAATCATTAACATAATGGTCGTTGCAAGAACGAGTCCTAAGCCAATAGGAACCATGGATTTAAGAGGTGGGCGTCCTAAAAAGGCTGCTATTAAAGACCCTGTCCATGCACCTGTTCCTGGAAGAGGAATACCAACGAATAACAGTAAACCTAACCAAATACTATTAGGGTATTTATGAGACAGCTCTGCACCTTTTTCCCGGCCTTTAGTGACCATTTTAGAAGCGAATCCTTTAATCGGACCGTGCTTTGATAAAAAGTTTAAAATGTATTCAATAAAGTAAATAATAAAAGGCACCGGAATCGCATTGCCGATAATACCAATGAGAGCTGCTTCTTTCCAAGGAACTCCTAAGATACTGGCAGCAATTAATCCTCCCCTTAATTCAAGAACAGGAATCATTGAAATTAAAAAGACAATCATTTTCGGTGTAAAGTAGTGTTGAAAAAATTCAATAACTGTTTCAACCAAACAGATCACTCGCTTTCTTCATTTGTTTAACACCCAACTATTTTACCACATATAACTAAAAATGGAGAAAATTCTACTTCTTTGTGATAAAGTTTGCTATGATAAGATTATATTATTTATTAAGGAGTTTAAGTATGATTGAATTTGATTTAATAGCAAACGCTTCGGAAAAGAAGTTTAATTTCTTAGCAAACTACTTACCAAAGTACTTTGTTAAAGCGATTTTAGCAGGCTTTTACGTCGGAATTGCTAGTATTTTAAGTATTGGCTTAGGTGGATCTTTATCTCAAATTGATCCTAACTTAGGTCGAGTGGCTTTTTCGGCTTTATTTGGATTTGCGATTGTCCAAATTGTCTTTTTAAACGGCGAATTAGTCACTGGTAACTCATTTGTTGCTTCATTTTCCCTGTATTCTAAGCGCCGTTCTTTTGCTGAATACGCTTGGCTTATTTTTATTTGTCTTTTAGGTAACGGGCTAGGCATTGCTTTTTTAACAGGACTTTACATTAAAAGTCAAGGGTTGATGGGAATTGTCTACCCCTATGTGACTCAATTAGCCCAAGGTAAATTACAAACGGACTTATGGACGTTATTTTTACGTTCAATTTTATGTAACTTTATCGTATCTTTAGCTACTTATTTCTCTGTGAAATTGACTGATGAAACTGCTAAAGTATTAACCATTTTACTGGCCATAATGACCTTTGTTTTAGCAGGGTTAGATCACTCCGTGGTCAACATTGGAACGTTCACGATGGCTTGGTTAGTGGACGGTATTTCATTTAACGCACAAGTATGGACGCATATTATCGTCTCAGTGATCGGTAACTTAGTTGGAGGAGCAATTCTTCTAGGAGTCCCTGTGTATTATGCCGTCAACGCACCGGACAAAAAATAAATAATTCATTGAACCTGCTGGAATATCTGGCAGGTTATTTTTATGCGATAGATTGTAAAATTAATTGCGACAAACAAGAAAACCCATAACAGGTTCGTGTAAAATGTTAGTAACCACAAAAACACACACGGAGGACCTGTTATGAGCTACAAACATCTTACCATAGAAGACCGTTCAAAAATAGAAATACTTTATCATGAAGGCTATACAGCGAGTCAAATTGCTGAAGCCATCGGGCGTCACCGTTCGACGATTTATCGAGAACTCAAGCGTGTTAAGTCAACCTGTTACGATGCTCAATTGGCTCAAGATAA
>NZ_FNEL01000083.1 GCF_900100125.1 Dolosicoccus paucivorans
GATTGGCAACAGCATCAATTAAAAGATTTAGTCATTCCAGTTAAAGGGAATAGTGGAGATCTATCCTTGCCGGTCTTAACTATATCTGCAGGGAGAGGATGGTTATCTCAAAAAGAACGTTTTGGTCAAACTATAGCAGGCAATTCTTTAAAAAGATACACTGAACTTCCAGTTGGTGGCTTAGCATATAACAGAGGCGCTTCCAGAAGCTATTGGTACGGTGTGACCTATGTACAAGACCAACACGAAAAAGCTCTTGTCCCAAATGTTTACCATAGTTTTTTGTCTAAAAAAAATGTGATGAACGAATTATTTGTTCAGCAATTTTTCTTAGCAAACCTAGCAGATCGTGAATTAAATAAAATAATAACTTCTTCAGCTCGAAGGGACGGATTATTAAACATCAACCAAAAAGATTTCTTCAACATCAAACTGTTTGTACCACAAATAGAAGAACAAGAAAAAATAGGAGAAATACTTAAATCGTTAGAAAAAACAATTTCTCTAAACCAGCAGAAATTAGAAAGAATACTCCAACTAGAGACGGCGATGATCCAAAAAATTTTTCCTGACCAAAATGAGAATTCTTCATTCTTGTATTTCTCAAAAAATAATTCTTTGTGGAAAAAATGCAAGATAGGAGAAATTTTAACCGAAAGAGACGATAGAATTACTGAATCTGAAACATATCCTTTAATGTCTTTTGTTCAAAATGAAGGTGTTGTTCCTAAAAGCGACAGGTATGATCGAAGTTTTCTAGTAAAAAACTCAAATAAAAAGTATAAACGAACAGAACTAAATGATTTTATTTATAGTTCAAACAACCTTCATACGGGATCTATAGGTTTTAATAACTACGGGAAAGCAACTATTTCTCCAGTGTATAGTATATTCTACGCTCAAAACATTGTGGATAGTGATTTTATTGGAGTTCTTTCTAAAAAACCACAATTTATTCATCAAATGATTAGATATCGACAAGGCGTGATATACGGACAATGGAGAATTCATGAAAAAGATTTTTTAAAAATAGAAACACTCTTTCCTGATAATAAAGAGAGAAAGAAAATTGTAGATTACTTTAAAAAAATCAATGAACTGAGAGTTTTATATAGTCACAAAGTTAATTATTTGAGCAATTTAAAACAATACTTTCTTTCACAACTATTCATTTAAATATGAGGTTAGTAAAAGGGCTAGTCCGTCTAGCCCTTATTTTCATATCGTATTTAATATACTAATGATCTTTTCTCTATCTTGATCTTCCAATTCTTGAATAATATGTAGATATGTCTTTTGCGTAGTTGTCATATTGGTATGTCCTAATCTTTTCGCAACGCTTGCGATCGATACACCGGCGTACAAAAGAATTGATGCGTGAGTGTGGCGTAACCCATGAATTGATATAACAGGAATATCCGCTTCTTCGCACAATCTCTTCAAATAATTATTGACGGTAGAGTTATGAATACGTTTAGTTATAAATATAGGTTGTTCGTTAGGCAACTCATTAATCATCGCAACAAACTTTGTCATGGTTTTCCATTCAACGTGCACAGTTCGAATCGATGAAGCATTTTTAGTAGGTAAAAAACCACCAGATTCATTGCGATAATCCCACGTTTTGTTAATCGAAATCAATTGATTTTCGAAGTCAAAATCTTCAGGAGTTAACGCAAGAGCTTCTGAAAACCTTAGTCCAGTTTTAGCAATGAGTAGAATCAGCCAATCTAAATTAAGCGGAACGGATAGATCTAGATTTCTGACTAAACGCTGTAGCTCAAATTGACTTAAATATTTCTGTTTCTTATCACCGGGCTCTTTGCCTTTAATAACAATCTTTCGCGTGGGATTACGTTTAATAACCCCTTCATCATAAGCGTCAAAGATAGCACCTTTAACTTGATGATGAAAATCTAACGTCGTTTGTTTTTCATGAGTTTCAGCAAAGTCATTAATGAGTTGTTGGTAAGTGCGTTTATTTAATTCTCCTAACTTTAACTTCGGTGCCAACTTTTTGACCCATTGATGAGTCCCATAGTACTTCTTTAAGGTAACTTCTCGAACTGCCCCTTTCTTATACACGTCAATCCATTCCAAATAATACTTATGAAATAACTTCGATTTTGATGTCATAAAAAGACCTCCTAAAACAATTTTGTACAAAAGAATGTACATGCTTATTTTAGGAGGGAATAAAGCTATCCGGAATAATTTAAACGAATAAGTTGTTTAATAAGTACCTTTTTAGCTTTTTTAGATCCTCTAAATATTTTTCTTGTTGTTCTACTTTTAACAAAATTGAATCTAGAAATTCAGCAATTTGTTTTTGAGTTTCAGTACTTGTAGGAATAGGAAGTTTTATATTATTAAAAGCAGAGATATCTAAATTTCTTCGAACAACACTTGCACCCTGCACTGAAGCTGTTCCATACTGGTATAACATATAGGGATGTCGCAAAAGATGCTTGAAATAATCTTTATTTACATTTTGAATAACATATGTTTTGTAGCTTGGAGAAACCATTCCCATTTCAAATTTGTCATTGTAGTTAATATTTCCTAGCCATAAATTTTGTGGCGATAATACTAAAGAATATTTCCTTAATATTTTATAACCAATGTTTGAAGTTCCGTCCACTCGTCCATCACGTAATTCTATCCCATTATTAGTCGAGCTTAATAACAATGTTTGATTTTCTGTTGTAGTTTTTTCGACATACTCTTTTAATATATTTTTTAATTTAACTGCTTTCCAAATACTACTATTGAAATTAATTTTTGTGCTTAAGCTTTGAAAGTCTGCTATGAGCGTATCTCTGTAATATTTATAAGACAATTTTTGTACACGTAGTTTTTCTTGGTTTAGAGTTATCATCTCATTGAGTTTTTCAAGTAACTTCACAATTTTTATTTGTTCATCTAATGTAGGAAGTTTTATTTGAACATCTCGCAAATGATGATTATATAGGTGTACTACTGAGTTGCCTTGAGCTAGTTTTGATAAAGAAGGCCCAATACTATTCAAATAGTACGCTACAAAGCCGGTCGATTGTTTTTCTACACTAAGAATGTTCAAATCTCCACCTAGGATAATGCCAGGCTTTTTTACCGCAGAAGCTCTCGCTATTTCTATAGCAGTTTCGCCAGATGAAGGAACTATTACTTCATTTCCTTCGCTTATAACTGAATTAGGAACTGATTTAACGAAAGTTTCGCTATTGTAAATAATTTCTTGAAAATTTGTGTACAAAGAACCATAAAATATAATAGGAGTTCCAGTTTCGGTTACATCTTTCAATCTATATCCTTTTCCCTTTGAAAAGTTTGCAATATCCTTCAACTTTTCCTGTTGCCAATC
>NZ_FNEL01000084.1 GCF_900100125.1 Dolosicoccus paucivorans
TGTTTGAATATCTTGAATGAGCTCGGGCGTATGTTTAGGACGACGACCTTTGAGAGATTGATGCTCAGAAGCGTTATCTTGAGCCAATTGAGCATCGTAACAGGTTGACTTAACACGCTTGAGTTCTCGATAAATCGTCGAACGGTGACGCCCGATGGCTTCAGCAATTTGACTCGCTGTATAGCCTTCATGATAAAGTATTTCTATTTTTGAACGGTCTTCTATGGTAAGATGTTTGTAGCTCATAACAGGTCCTCCGTGTGTGTTTTTGTGGTTACTAACATTTTACACGAACCTGTTATGGGTTTTCTTGTTTGTCGCAATTAATTTTACAATCTATCAAATAATTTACCGAAACGATGTCCTCAGTAGGAGATCGTTTTCTTTCAATAATTAAAAGAAAGTAGGTCTTTTGATGCACCAACCATCCATTAATGAACAGCGTAAAAACGATCACGTCGCTCACGCTTTAGAACAGCAAACTAAACAAACCCTTCATCCTTTTGATGATATTCGCTTTGTATATCATTCCTTTTCAAATACAACCTTAGATGAAATTGACCTAACGACCACTTGGGCGGGACATGACCATTCCCTCCCTTTTTATATTAACGGCATGACTGGTGGGTCAGAGTTTACTAAATCCATCAACCAAAAATTAGCCATTGTAGCTCTAGAAACGGGTCTTTCTATGGCTTCGGGGTCGGTAAGTATCGCAATGAAGGAAACCCACGCCCATGATTCCTTTACTATCATTCGAAAAGAAAACCCTGATGGGTTTGTGATGGCGAATTTAGGCGCTCATCATTCGTTAGAAAACGCCAAACGAGCCGTCGATTTACTAAAAGCCAACGCCCTACAAATCCACTTAAACATTCCTCAAGAAATAGTGATGCCTGAAGGGGACCGAGATTTTTCCATGTGGTCGAAAAATATTGAAGACATCGTGCACCATTTAGACGTGCCGGTTATTGTTAAAGAAGTAGGCTTTGGGATGAGTCGCGAAACGATTGAGCACCTATTAAATTTAGGTGTTAAAACGGTGGATGTCAGTGGGCGCGGTGGTACTAACTTTATTATGATCGAAAACCAGCGCCGTGATCAATTAGACTTTAGCGACTTAGCTTATTGGGGACAGACCACCCCAGAATCTCTCTTAGAAGCTTATAGCGCACGTTCTAACCCTTCTACCCCATCCTTTGACTTATTAGCTAGTGGCGGCATTCGAGGCTACTTAGACATCATTAAAGCCCTTTCTTTAGGAGCTCAAGGGGTCGGACTTTCCGGTAAATTTTTATGGATGGTTCATGAAGAAGGAGTAGACAAAACGATTCAGTGGGTCAAACAACAAGAAGAAGCCATTCGTTCATTAATGTTAATGTTAGACACGCCTACCATTCAAGATTTAGACACCACTCAGTTGATTTTACAAGGCGACTTAAAAGACTGGGCCATCGCTCGAGGCATTGATTGGCAGTCTTTAGCGAGCCGTTAGTCTTTCTTTGACTTTACACCTTCACCTTGTTAAACTTTAGAAAATAGTAAAGGTTAGGTGACAATTCAATGAAAAAAGCATTAGTTGTTGTTGATTATACCCATGATTTTATCGCTGAAGGAGCGCCTTTAGAAGCTGGTGAGCCGGGACGTTCTGTTCATGACGCGATTGTTAAATTAACAAAAGAATTTATCGATGAAGACGAATTTGTTGTATTCGCCAACGACATGCACTATCCAAACGATCCGTATCACCCAGAAACAAAACTATTTCCACCTCATAACTTAATTGGAACAGACGGGCGTTTATTGTACGGTGAGTTACAAGAAGTCTATGAACAAGCTAAAGATAAGCCGAATGTTCTACTAAGAGACAAAACACGCTATTCTGCGTTTGCGGGGACGGATTTAGACATTTTACTCCGTGCTCGTCGTATTACTGAACTACATTTAGTTGGGGTTTGTACAGATATTTGTATTTTACATACGGCTGTTGACGCTTATAACTTAGGGTATGATATTTATATTCACGAAGACGGCGTTCAAAGCTTTAACCCAGCTGGTCATGAATTCGCCTTAGAACACTTGAAAAATGTTATTAACGCAACCATTGTTTAATAAAAAAACGTCTTCTGAAAAAATCAGAGGACGTTTCTTTTTATGGGCGTTGACGAATTAATTTGCGCCAATCAATTTTTTCTTCCGCAACGCCGCTAAGTAACATTTCTGCCGTTGCGATGTTGGTTGCTAGTGGGATATTATAGACATCACATAGACGAAGTAACGCACTAATATCCGGTTCATGAGGTTGTGGCGTTAACGGGTCTCTTAGGAAGATGACAATATCAATCTCTTCATTCGACACCATACCCCCAATTTGTTGATCTCCACCTAAAGGACCGGATTTAAAGCGGTGCACGGGTAAATTGGTCGCCTCGATAATTCGCTGCCCTGTCGTTCCAGTGGCGTATAACTGATGATCTTTAAGCACTTCTTGATAAGAGCTTGTTAATTGAACCATATCGTCTTTCATCTTATCATGAGCAATTAAAGCAATGGCTAATTTCATTTCAATCTCCTCCCACATTTATTATAATGGAAGCAGCTCACCTAGCGAAAGGAATTAACAATGACTAATTTACAAAAGCAAGTTCAAACCTTATATAAAAATTACCCTGAAATGCCTTATATTAGCCCCAATCGCCCATTAAAAGAGTGGCTAGATGGTTTAGATATCGGCAAATCTCACTTGGTTGCTAAACGCCAAATGGAACGCTTTCCTAACGGATTACTGCCTGGAGATTTAATTTTACTTTGGCGTATTAGTTTAGGCACCTTTACGACGGATTCATGGTACCCTAAATACTTTGAATACGACTATGGTATTAACGGCCCACAGTCGCTGGACCAATTAGTAGACCAAGGATTCGCCCGTCAAATGACCGCCAAAGAATCTTTAACGTACCAAACCGCCCCACAACTAAAGCAACTGCTTAAACAAAAAAATGTGAAAGGCTATTCCAAACTCAAAAAAGACGAACTCATCCAAGAAGTCAAAGAACATTTTGACGATGCTACCCTGGATCAAACGATCTCTTTGAGAGGCTACGCCCTTACACCTAAAGGGGAACAAGCCCTTAAAGATTACCCCGAACCTGTCGAAAGACATCCGAAAAAATCGCTATAAAATAATCCTGCTGATCCAGTCGCAATATTGATGCGAGAATCAGCAGGATTTTATTTGAATACTTACTATAAACTACTAAACATTAATGTAAATTTCAAGTATAAATTAGCCACTAGCTACAAATTTTCACAAGCCTTGAACTGTGGCAGTGTTAGTTAGCTTTAGTATCTTGTCTAATC
>NZ_FNEL01000091.1 GCF_900100125.1 Dolosicoccus paucivorans
TGTGGTTACTAACATTTTACACGAACCTGTTATGGGTTTTCTTGTTTGTCGCAATTAATTTTACAATCTATCTTAAGAGAAAACAACATTGATAGTATCAGTAAGCTTAATCGAGCAAAAGTAAAAAATGTTGATGTTAAAGAGAAAAGACAACAAGCACCTAGATTATTTAGCTTGTCTGATTTACAAGCAACAGCTAACAAAAGATTTAAGTACAGTGCTTCAAAAACTTTATCAGTTGCTCAATCGCTGTACGATAAAAAGGTATTGTCTTATCCCCGAACAGATACTAACTATATTGGTAGCCCTGAATTTAACTATTTGAAAAACAACTTGAATAGTTATCTTAATCTTGCAAATGCAGAAATCAAAACGCCACAGTTAGAAGAAAATGTTCGTTTCGTAAATGGAAAAAAGGTACAAGAGCATTATGCTATTATTCCGACAAAGACACTTCCAGAATTAGAGAAACTAACAAAAGATGAAAAAAATATTTATTTATTAGTATTACTTAGAACATTAGCTATTTTTGAAACACCTTATATTTACGAAGAAACTAAAATTGAAACTTTAATTGACGATGTTCTATTTAAGACGACTGGAAAAGTTGAAATTGATAAAGGTTGGAAGCGTCTATACAAAAATGGCAGTAAGAAAGAGAAACAAGAGAAAGAGCTGCCAAAAGTAAGTGTTGGCGATCAATATAACTCAAGTATCACTAAAAAAGAAGGGAAAACACAACCACCTAAATACTATACGCAGGGAACAATCATAACTGCAATGAAAAATATCGGTAGAAGCGTTGAAGATGAAGAAAATAAAGAGATATTGAAGGAAGCCGAAGGGATCGGTACAGAAGCAACTAGAGCAAATATTCTTGATACTTTAAGAAAACAAGATTATATCACAATTAAATCTAACAATATTTATGTAACAGAAAAAGGGAAAACATTGTGTGAAGTAGTAAAAGAAGATGAAATATCAGATGTAAATATGACTGCTCAATGGGAACGTTATTTAAAGAAAATTAAAAATAATCAAGGCACACAAGAAGCGTTTTTAGGTAGTATTGAACGATTTATAGAACATTTAATTGAGAAAGTACCGAAAACGTTTAGTAATAGCAATATCAAAGAACATGCTAAAGCTATTCAATCAGAGAAAACAGTTGGTATATGTCCAAAATGTGGGGAAAGTATTTTAGATAAAGGTAAATTTTATGGCTGTACTGGTTTCATAGAAAAAGATTGTAAATTTTCTTTACCGAAAAAGTGGAGTAAAAAAACAATACCGAAAACCAATATTAAACAATTAATTGAAAAGGGCGAAACAACCGAAATTAAAGGTTTTAAGAGTAAAAAAGGACACAATTTTAGTGCTAAATTAAAACTAGAGGGTGTAAAATTACAGTTTGTGTTCGATAATTAAGATGTTAAAGGAGAAATTATAAATGGAGGTGTAAAATGAAAAACGAGCGATTGATTGAGTTACTAGAGAGAGATAATACAAATGATAATGATAATGAACGTTTAGCTATGTTTACAATATTTGCAGGAAACGAAGATCTATATTCTAAGGTAGATAAAATTTATGATTTTAAAGAACGCAGTATTAACCTAGATGTCTTTGAAGAAGTCGATTTAAGCAGTGGTACTTATCAATTAGTAAAATTAGCTTTTAATTTATATTCATTCCAAAACGAAGCGAATGTAGTAGAAGTATTCAGAAGTTTAGATGATGAAAATTATAAGTTAGCTATGCAAGCAATAGATATTAGGTTTAATAAAGTATAAATATAAAAGAGGCTGTGACATAAGTCGACAGTTTCTTTAGAAAAATAACCCCGTCAAAACATTTATTCATCATGTTTTGACGGGGTTTTGGTATAAT
>NZ_FNEL01000085.1 GCF_900100125.1 Dolosicoccus paucivorans
TTCAATCACTCATAATATAGTGTAGAAATTTCTAACTTAAATTGACAATCGAGATAAAAAATGATGGCTTGAAGATGACTTATCGATCATCTTCAAGTTTTTTTGTGCTTAAAGTGACATTTTTCAATTAATGTTCATTAAGTTCTGTTTGATTCTTTTAATAAATTAAGGTGAAAATATCGGACACAAATTGGTTTACAGGAATTATACGTGAAATACCAATTATGAAAAAAATAGAATTTTTAATTGAATTAAAACCTCTACAAACCTTGTTGTATTAGGCAAATAGAGGATTGTCTAGGAGATATTCCTGTAGTAAAATATTCACGTAAAGCCGAAGGAAGTCGCTTTACGTGATGGATTAAACAAAAAACAATACTTTATACTGGAGTGATATCCATGTTTAGCAAAAATAATCATTATATGAATCACATCAAACAGCATACACCGGTTAAAACTTACAGCATTCGTAAATTTACTGTAGGTGTAGCTTCCATTGCGATCGTTGCCTTTTTATTAGGAGGTCAGTCTACTATCGCAAGTGCCCAAGAAGAACTAGAACCTGTTATTGTAGAAGAAGCAGTTGACGAAGCAGCTTTACCTAGCGAGGTCGAGGATGTCCTTCTAGATATTGATGAAGGCACTTTAGAATATTAAATTCCTGAAGAAGTCGACGGGTTTGACGATGAAGAACCGATGTATAAGCCTGGTCTAGCGATGTTTGATGACTCCGACTTTGATTATCCAGAGACTGAAGCACCAACTTCAAAAGTTTTAGCGATTGATTTAGATACACAACCTAACTATATAGTGACTTATACTGAAAAAAACGGTGCAGTTGGTGAAAAAATTCAGTCGGACGAACCCACTTTTATTATTAACAAAGATGAAATGCCAATAGGATTAGGGTTTAGAATCGGTTCTAAGGGTCCATTCGGTAAAGCAGATATTGATTCAAGTAATGGAGTAGTAACCTATACTCCTGATGCATCTGAATCTGGTAAGAAAGTTTCCGTTCTAGTTGAAGTTGTGTTCAAAGATGGTACAACGATTTTAACACAGTTTCCAGTTCAAGTAGCTCAGACAAAATCTGATAAATATTACGGTCAAATTATTACAAAGTTGATTAAATTACCTTTCGGCTATGAAGTGACTCAAGATCTTGTGACTAAGGCAGTTCAATGGACTTCAAAAGATAATAGCCAAGGTAAGTTAATGGTTATACCAGATGATGAGCAACAATTAAATAAAATAAAAGATCCTGGTAATTATGAACTACCGGTTACTGTTACTTACGATGACGGTTCAAAAACTAAATTAACCCTTCGCGTTCAAATTGGAGAGCCGATTAAACAAGTAGAAGAATTTGGAGCGGATGTTAAACCACAATTCTTTACTAAACGCGTCGGTGAAACGGTTACCTTAGAAGATTTAAAACAAGCAATTAAGCTAGATCCGACTTCTCATTATAAAGGTAATTTGGAAATAGAGCTTGAACACGAAATGCCTAAAGGTGATAAAGCTGGAGAACAAGAGTTCTTTGTATGGGTTATTTTTGATGATGGAACAAAAAGAATTGTTCCGATGAAAATGAAATTTGAAGAACCATCTATTAAAGAAGGGATGAAACCATCCGTTGAGGCCGATATTCCACCAGTGATTAAAGAACAGCCACCCGTTCAACAAGAGGTACCGGAAGAATTTCCACCAATGGTTGAAGAAGCGCCATCAGAAGAACCAGAGATTACACCGCCAACACAAGAGGACGCGCCATCTGAACAACCAGAAACCGTTCCATCCGTTGATGATGTTAAACCATCTGTTGAACCAGAAACCGTTCCTTCAACTCCAGAAGTTGTCCCTCCAGTTGCGGAAGAAATGACTCCTCCTGTTGTTGAAAACAAGCCAGAAATTGAAACACCAGAGGTTACACCACCAACACAAGAGGATGTGCCGTCTGAACAACCAGAAGCCACTCCGCCAATGGTTGAAGAAACAACTGAAGAAGTGGCACCTTTAATTCCAGAAGAAATGCCACCAGTAATTGAAGAAGCGCCATCAGAAGAACCAGAAGTGATACCACCAACACAAGAGGATGTGCCATCTGAAACGCCAGAAACCACTCCATTGGTTGAAGATAGTAAACCATCTGTTGAATCAGAAACCGTTCCTTCAACTCCAGAGGTTATCCCTCCAGTTGTGGAAGAAATGACACCACCTGTTGTTGAAAACACACCAGAAGTAGAAGCACCAGAGGTGGATAAACCATCTGTTGAATTAGAAGAAGCTCCGCAACTTCAGTCAACAGACGCAGAACGATTTGCCGGTGAGCTTGTCACTCGTTTCATTAAAAAGCCTTTTGGTGAAGCACCTTCTGAAGGATTAATTCGTGAGGCTGTATCATTTATTAAAGATCATACTTACACAGGGGACCGCAAAGTCAATATAAAAGGTCAATTGCCTGATGGACAAACGCCTGGTCACTTTAATGTTCCAGTGGAAGTTGTATTTGATGACGGTTCTGCCGTCAACACAGATGTCCGTGTGAAAGTAGGTCGCGGCGGTAGCCAAGCCGATCGCTTTGGTGGCGACGTGGTCAGCCGTTTAATTCGCCGTTCCTCTGGCGAAGCAGTTACCCTCGAAGACGTGACTCGCACAATATCTATCCTCGATAGCTCTGAATATAAAGAAGGGGTATCTGTCATTATTCCTTCTTACTATATGCCGACTGATAGTAACACAGGTCACTATGAAATTCCTGTTTTAGTCCAGTTTGCTGATGGTTCAGTCGTTCAAACAACCGTCCGTGTTCTTGTTCGTTAACGACTGAATCGCTTAAAATACTCCCTCTTAAATGCCAACTCTTTGGAGAAGGTCATTTAAGAGGTTTTTTAATATATAAAGCAATGAGTCCCATCACTCGAAGAATAGTTTGCAGTTTATACATCCAAACAAAAAATCCTGTGGAGAAACTTACTAAAGTAAATTTCACTCACAGGATAAATGATTTTATTTGATGCGGCCGAGAAGACTCGAACTTCCACGGGCTAAAGCCCACTAGCCCCTCAAGCTAGCGCGTCTGCCATTCCGCCACGACCGCGTTAAATGATTACTTGTTTATTATACATAATATTGTAAAGGTAATCAAGAAAATATAAAAGTTGAAGCAACCAAAAGGTCTAGAGTAGTCAAACATATGTGACACATACTTAAAGTTCTAGTACAAAATAAATAGAATTGAAT
>NZ_FNEL01000050.1 GCF_900100125.1 Dolosicoccus paucivorans
GCAGATACTAAGCCTTTATGAGCATCAGAAATAACGAGTTCTACACCTTGTAATCCTCTTTCTTTTAAGTATTCAAAGAAGTTAGACCATGTGTCATCACTTTCTTCATTTTGGATCAAACACCTGGATATTATGCCAACCACTTAAGAAATATGGTTTCATCAAGCACCTGACTCCTCAAGAGTCGCTAGCGCTTTTCCTCTTGACCAGCCAGGAGCTTGATGAAGGGAGTTGTTTAAGGTGGTTAGCACAAGTATGTCACCAAGTTCAATCACTCATAATATTTCAATCACTCATAATATAGTGTAGAAATTTCTAACTTAAATTGACAATCGAGAATAATTAAGATAGATGGTTATCCGACGATAACCATAAATCCCATTATAGTTGTCATAGACTTCTTGGATTTGTTCCATTAGCCATTCTAGGCGCAACTGGGAGGGCGATGGTTCGCGTTTTAACCATTTATAGTATGCCGAACGGCTGACTCCCAGAGCCTCGCACAGATAGGTTATTTTATATCCTTCTTGCTTAAGTTTCTCAATCACCTTGAATTCCGCTTGGTATTTTATTCTCGTAACATCAACTCTCTTTCCACTTCTTGAAATTTTTTTAAGGCAGCGTTCTCCGTTTCTAAATACTCATTACGAGCTTTTAAAGCAACCATTTCTGTTTTAAGCTTCTCTTCTTCTGTTTGAATGCTTTCAGGCTTTCTTCGGCCTCTGCCATCTATCAGGCCATCTGACCCATATTTTTGATACTTCTGGACCCATGAATAGACATTGTTGTAGGATACGGCGTATTTCTCAGCAGTTTCTCTATAGGACATCCCGGTCTCTAGATAATCTTTGACGATCTCAATTTTTTCTTCTTGTGTTTTCTTCTGGCTTTTCATTGTATACACCTCGGGTTTAGGAACAACGTCCTTATTTTCTTCTCCTTTAGTATACTTGATAATCCAGTTTTTTACAGTGCTGTGGGAAGGTATATTGTATTTTAGAGCGAGTTGTCTGATAGGTTCTTGATGATCAAGATACTCTTCAACAACAGCTAACTTGAAGTCATGACTGTAATGATTGTTGGAGGTCTTAGTTTGGATACCAGAATAGCCATGGCTTCTATATTTAGTGACGTAATTAGAAAACGTTTGCTTGGATAAAAGTAGTCCATAGTCTTCTCTCAACGTTCTGTAGGATATACCGTCCTCTAAATATAAACGAATGTATTTCTCTAGTTCACTATCTGAATATTTTCTGTTTGAACGCATAAAGCTCCCCCTTAAGTAGATTTACTTTTTTAAGTGTCTACTTTAGGGGGAGCGTATCACTCTAGTATTCAAAAGCTGGTTTTATTGATTAGTCTTCTAAAGTAACTAAGTAGTAGTTACGACGTCCGCGACGGACAATAATATATTTGCCACCAATAGTATGGTCTTTAGTAATTGTAAAATCTAAATCTTTAATTTGTTCACCATTGATGCGAATCGCGCCACCGCTAACAAACTCGCGAGCTTGACGACGGGACGGTGCAATGCCTACTTCAGTTAACCAAATTGGTAAGTTTTCATCGATAAGTGACGTAGTAAATTGAGGCATATTTTTGAAGCCTTGTTCAATTTGTTCGACCGTTAAATCTTGAACTTCTCCTGAGAACAGTGCTTCGGTAATGGTTTGCGCTTCTTTTAAAGCTTCTTCACCGTGAACAAAGCGAGTGACCTCTTCTGCCAATGTTCTTTGAGCTACTCTTAAATGAGGTTGAGTTTTAACTTCTTCTTCAAGAGCTTCAATTTCTTCTTTTGATAAGAAAGTGAAGTATTTGATGAATTTAATCACATCTTCGTCGGTTTGGTTAAGCCAAAATTGGTAAAACTCGTAAGGTGTTGTTTTTTCAGCGTCTAACCAAATGGTCTCTCCACCGGCTGACTTACCGAACTTTTGACCGTCAGAGCGTAACATTAATGGAATCGTTAATCCGAAAGCTTTAGCTTCAGGTCCTTCCATGCGACGAATAAAGTCCAGTCCGGCTGTAATGTTCCCCCACTGATCTGCTCCACCAATTTGTAGTTGAACGTCTAGTTCGTTATATAAATGGTGGAAGTCGATGGATTGTAAAATTTGATAAGTAAATTCAGTAAAGGAAATGCCCGTATCTAAACGGCTCGCAACAATATCTTTAGCTAACATTACGTTGATATTGAAGTGTTTCCCGTAATCACGTAAAAAGCTTAATAGGTCAATTTTACTTAACCAATCGTAGTTATTAACAACGCGGTAACTATTATCGGCATCTTCTTCTTTGGATAAGAAAATGCGGTCCACCTGTTCAGTTAATTTACGGGCGTTTTCTTTTACAACGTCCATTGTTTGAAGGGTTCGTTCAGAAGCACGCCCACTTGGATCTCCGATAGACCCTGTTGCGCCACCGATTAAAATAACAGGATTATGCCCGGCTAGTTGGAAACGTTTAAGAATCATAAAAGGAATTAAATGCCCAATGTGCATGGAGTCTCCTGTAGGGTCGACCCCGCAATAAAGGCTAATTGATTTTTCTTTTGTTAACTGTTGTAAACCTTCAGCGTCGGTTTGTTGATGAATCGCGCCACGCCATATTAAATCATCGATAATATTCAATGGTCTTCTCTCCTTTAAAGGTTATTTTCTAGAAAATATCTTCATTAATTATAGTCGTTTACTAAATGAAGTTCAAACGCAACTTAGAGAGAAAATGGGCATTGAAGAGATGTTTAAGTAACAAAAGGTCTTTCAGATTACAGTTATGTTACAAGAGTTATACGAAACGACTAAAACCCTTTTTATCTTTTCGGGATGTGGTAGTATAGTTTTTGAGCCGGAATGACTGGCTGTTCTTAATAATGAATATTTATTGACTGGCACATTAAACGAGTGCCCATTTATTTAAAAAATTAGTAATAGGAGAGACCTTTTAATTATGAAAAAATCATTGCTTTTTAGATCTTTATTTACATCAACGATGATCTTAAGTGCTGTCACTGTTCCAACAGTTGCTTTAGCAGATAACTATGACGAAGCGATCCAACAAACAGATGCAGCCATTGAAGGAATGTCTGCTCAACAAGATGCTTTACATGCAGAATTATCTTCATTATATTCAGAAATCGAAGCTGTCTATGAAGAAGCCAATGAAGTGTTAGCTACTATTTCTGAAGATGATGAACTAATTGAGTTATTGCAAGATGAAATTGAAGAATTAGAAGACATTATCGCAAAGCGTGAGGAGCTATTAAGTGAACAAGCTCGTGCTGTTCAAATAAATGGCGGAACGACTGATTACTTAAAAGCTATCGCTTCTGCAGAGTCAGTTAGCGATTTTATCGGTCGTATCGATGTTGTACGTAAGATGGTTAGCGCAAACAAAGAATTATTAGCAGGCCAAAAAGAAGACGTACAAGCTGTTGAAGCCAAAAAAGCAGACATTGAAACAGCACGCGATGCAAAATTAGCTAAAAAAGCACAATTAGATGGTTTAGCTGTTGAATTACAAACGGCTCAAGCAAACTCTCAATCTGTTTACGATCAATTAGCCAATGATATTACTTTAGCGGCTAACCAACGTGCAGCAATTGAACAAGAAAGACAAGAATTCCTAGCTGCTCAAGAAGCTCAAGCACAAGCAATTGCCTTAGAAGCTCAAGCACAAATTGAAGCAGAACAACAAGCCGCTGAAGAAGCTTACGCTCAAGCAGCTCTAGAAGCAGAATTAGATGCTCAAGCTCAAGCAGAAGTAGCGCAATTAGAAGCGATTGCTGCTGAAGCAGAAGCAGTTTCAGCTCTAGAAGCAGAAGCAGCAGCCTTAGAAGCTCAAGCTCAATCACTAGAAGCTCAAGCGACTGAAGAAGCGGTTGTTCCAGAAGTTCATGTAGAAGAAGTTGCTCCTGTTGAAGTAGCGCCAGTTGAAGCGCCACAATTAACAGTTGAAGATTTAAACTTAGAGCCACTTTATGAAGAAAAAGTTGTTGAGGTCGTTGAAATCGACCCAGAGACGGGTGAAGAAATTGTCACTCAAACAGTTGAAATGGTTGAAGTTGAGCGTACACAAGAAGAAATTGACGCAGCTTTACAAGAAGCTCAAGCTAAAGCTGAATTAGAAGCTCAAGCCCAAGCAGAAGCAGCTCGTCAAGAAGCAGAAGCCCAAGCTCAAGCCGAAGCAGCGCGTCAAGAAGCTCAAGCCCAAGCAGAAGCTCAAGCCCAAGCAGAGGCTGCAGCTCAAGAAGCTGCACGTCAAGAAGCAGAAGCAGCGCGTCAAGAAGCCGAAGCGAAAAAAGCCGAAGCAGCGGCAGCTCAACAATCATTTGGTGACAAATATGGTTCATTAATCGCTGAAGCAGAGAGCCATTTAGGAACACCTTATGTATGGGGTGGACGTAACCCGGGCGGATTTGACTGTTCAGGATTCGTACAATATGTTTACAATAAAGTTTACGGCATTAACGTTGGTTCATGGACTGGTGAACAACAATATGCTGGTGAAGTCATTGACGTAAGTAGCGCGAAAACAGGAGATTTATACTTCTGGGGCGATTTAGGTTCAACTTACCACGTAGCGATCGCTACAGGAGATGGTAACTATATCCACGCAGCTGACTACGGTACACCACTAGGTTACGGTAAAGTAAACTCATACTTCATGCCAAGCTTTGCTTTACGTATTCCAGGGGTTAACTAATTAAATACTTTCAAGCCTATCCGTTAAGGGTAGGCTTTTTTATGGTTTTCATTAATTTACAAAAAGTGATTAGATAAATATGATATAATGAATCAATAAGTTTAAAACAAGGAGGCACTCATTCGTGCAAAATCAAAATAAAACATTTTACTTAACGACACCAATTTATTATCCAAGTGGTCGTTTACATATTGGAAATACTTATACTACTGTCTTTGCAGATGCTGTTGCTCGTTATAAACGTTTAATGAACTACGATACATTCTTTTTAACAGGAACAGATGAGCATGGTCAAAAGATTGAAAGTACGGCTCAAGAACAAAATATGCAACCCCAAGAATATGTCGATATGATGGCCGATTATATTCAAGATCTATGGAAGCAATTAGAAATTACCCACGATAAATTTATTCGTACAACAGACGGATATCATAAAGAAGCGGTTCAACAAATTTTTGAACGTTTACTTGAACAAGGAGATATTTATTTAGGCGAATATCAAGGGTGGTATTCAGTTAGCGATGAGGAGTTCTTTACTGAAAGTCAACTCATTGAAGTTTATAGAGATGATTCAGGTAAAACAATCGGAGGCGTAGCTCCTTCTGGACACGAAGTAGAGTTAGTTAAAGAAGAATCTTACTTCTTTAAATTAAGTCGATATGCTGATCGTTTAGTGGACTATTATGAAAGTCACCCGGACTTTTTAATTCCTCAAGCCCGTAAAAATGAAATGATCAATAACTTTATTAAGCCAGGGCTAGAAGATTTAGCGGTCACTCGTACCTCTTTTAAATGGGGCGTTCCCGTTGAAAGTGATCCAAAACACGTTGTATATGTATGGATTGACGCTTTATCTAACTATATTACCGCGTTAGGTTATGGTAGCGAGGATACTGAGAACTTTGAACGTTATTGGCCAGCTAACTTGCAAATTATTGGAAAAGATATTTCGCGTTTCCACATGATCTACTGGCCTGCTTTATTAATGGCGCTTGATTTACCTTTACCAAAAACGATTTTTGCCCACGGTTGGCTAGTGATGAAAGACGGTAAGATGTCTAAGTCTAAAGGAAACGTCATCTATCCTGAAATGTTAATCGAACGTTACGGCTTAGATGCGACTCGCTATTATTTATTACGCGAAATGGGTGTTGGTAATGATAGTGTGTTTACTCCTGAGGATTTTGTTTTAAGAATTAATACGGAGTTGGCTAACGATTTAGGTAACTTATTAAACCGTACCATTGCGATGGTTAACCAATATTTAGAAGGTAACGTGCCTGCTTTTGAAGATGAAAATGTTGGCTCGACTGAGTTTGATGAAGAGTTTGAAGAGTTTGTTCAGCAAGAGCTTGCTGCTTATCATGAAGCGATGGATCAATATTATTTAAGTCAAGCTTTAGAGCACGTGGTTCGTATGGTGTCTCGTACAAATAAATATATCGATGAAACAACGCCATGGGTTTTAGCTAAAGATGAAACAAAAGCTTCTGAATTAAAGTCAGTGATGTATCATTTAGTTGAATCTTTACGTTTAATTGCTCATACCCTTCGTCCAATGATGCCACAAGTCCCTCTAACGATGTTTGCACAATTAGGCTTACATCAAGAAGCGGACCGTTTATTAAATGATGTAGCTTGGGGACAACTTCCGTCTGGTGTTAAAGTAGTTGCTAAAGGAACGCCTATTTTCCCACGCTTAGATGTGAAAGAAGAAGTCCAGTTTATTAGTGACAAAATGCATGAAACGATGGCTCAAGCAGGTGGTCAAGAAGATGAAGCGTGGGATCCTGAAGAAACAGAACTTGTTTTTGAAGAAACAAAACATGTTGACTTTGATCAATTTATTCAAACAGAAATTAAAGTAGCCGAAGTGATTGATGTTGACTTTGTCGAAGGGTCAAACAAACTGCTACAATTCCGTCTCGATGCTGGCGATAAAGGTCATCGTCAAGTGTTATCTGGTATTGCTAAAGTTTATCCTGAACCGAAAGAGCTTATCGGCAAAAAAGTTCTCGTCGTTGCTAACTTAAAACCTCGTAAAATGATGGGGCTCGTTAGTCAAGGAATGATCTTATCTGCTGAATATGATGGTAAGTTAGAATTAGTCTTTGCACCAGAAAATGCGACGAACGGCTCATTAATCGGTTAATTTCATGGCCTCAATCTACTAAAGATTGAGGCTTTTTTAGTAAAGGAGTGTAATAATGAAGTTATTTGATACACATACTCATTTAAACGTGGAGCAGTTTGATGGGATTGAAGATGATATCATTCGTCAAGCCTGGCAAAATGATGTGAACTATATGGCTGTTGTCGGCTTTGACGAAGCCACGATTTTGAAAAGTTTAGAGTTAAGTGAACAATACGATTCCCTCATTAGTGTGGTTGGTTGGCATCCTAATGAAGCGGGGAGTTATAACGATGCAGTCGAAGAAAAATTACGCCAGTGGCTTCAACATCCTAAAGTAAAAATGTTAGGAGAAATCGGTTTAGATTACCACTGGAATCGGGCTTCTAAAGAAGTTCAAGAAAGAGTGTTTCGTCGTCAAATCAATTTAGCTAAAGAATTAGATTTTCCGATTACGATTCACAACCGCGAAGCCGCCGAAGATGTTTATCGCATTTTAAAAGATGAAGGATTACCAAAAAAAGGTGGTATTATGCATAGCTTTGGTGGAACGCCTGAAGAAGTTCAACAATTTATTGATTTAGGTATGCACATTAGTTTTAGTGGTGTTTTAACCTTTAAAAAGTCCGACGATGTTCGCCAAGCGGCTAAAATGGTTCCGATGGACCGCTTATTAATTGAAACCGATGCGCCTTATTTAGCACCAGTGCCTAAACGGGGTAAACGCAATGAACCGGGATATGTAAAATATGTAGCTGAAGTATTAGCCGATGTTAAAGGGGTCAGTGTCGAAGAGATTGCCCGGATTACGACAGAGAATGCCTTTAATTTATTTGGTTGGAGACCTGAAGATGACTAGTAGCCCTAAAGAAGTCATTGTAGTAGAAGGAAAGTCAGATACTGCTCGTTTAAAGCAATGTTTTGGTCCCGAGATAAGAACTATAGAAACAGGTGGATCTGCTTTAGACGAAGAAACATTGGAACAAATTAAAAAAGCACAAGAAGTTTTTGGAGTCATCGTTTTTACAGATCCTGATACTCCAGGCCAATTGATTCGTCGTCAAATTAGCCAGTTTATTCCGACGGTCCAACATGCCCATTTACTACAAAAAGAAGCTCAAAGTAAGAAAGAAAAGGAAAGCCTTGGAGTAGAGCACGCAAGTTTAGAACATATCCGACAGGCTTTAGATAACGTATTAACCTATGCGCCACGCCAAGACGGATTTGAGATAACGATGGCTGATCTAATGCATTTAGGGCTAGCTGCCGGGCCTAAAGCACAACAAAAACGCTTTAAAATAGCTCATCACTTTAAATTAGGTCATGTAAATGCTAAACAGCTCCATAAAGCGTTAATGATGTATCAAATTCCTTTAGATGAAGTCAAAAAAGTACTCGAAGAAAGTGAGGATATGGATGAACGAACCATTTAGACCAATTTCTCTTCCCACTCGTACTGTCGATATTATGAAGCGGTACGATATTAAAATGAAAAAGAGTTTAGGACAAAACTTTTTAGTTGAACCGCAAATTTTAGAAAAAATGATTGACACGGCGCAAATTGACGACCAAACCACTGTCATCGAAGTCGGTCCAGGAATTGGTGCTTTGACAGAGTTTTTAGCTCGAAGTGCCAAGCAAGTGCTCAGTTTTGAAATCGATCAACGATTTATTGCTATTTTAGAAGAAACTCTTGCTCCTTATGATAACGTTAAAGTCGTTCACGAAGATATTTTAAAAGTTGATTTTAACGAGGAAAATTACCGCTGGTTAGCTAACGAAGAACGTCTCGTAGTGGTTGCTAATTTACCTTATTATATTACGACGCCGATTATTATGCATTTACTAGAAAGTCGTTTACCTTTTGATACGTTAGTGATGATGATGCAAAAGGAAGTAGCTGAACGGATGACAGCTAATATCGGTACAAAAGCGTATAGTTCACTAAGTATTGCGGTGCAAAACGTTATGGACAGTGAATTAAGTTTTATTGTTCCTAAAACAGTGTTTATTCCCCAACCTAATGTGGATTCAGCTGTATTAAAATTAACCAGGCGACCTGCTCCATTAGTGGAGGTAGATAATCCAGCCCGGTTTGAACATTTTGTTAGAACCGCTTTTACCCAGCGACGTAAAACTTTGTGGAATAATTTACGTCACTATTTAAAGGATGTATCGGCAGATCAAATTCAACAAGCGTTAGATGAAGCTAAAATTGACGGACAGCGCCGAGGGGAAAGTTTGTCGATTGATGAATTTGCTTCTATTTATCAAGCGCTTTATAAATGATAACCTTTTCATAAATTGAGGTTGTGTGTAGAGATGAATCTTTATTTGTGATAAAATAGGCATATCTTATAGTAATTGGAACGAGGAATAAGGATGCAAAAGCAAACGAAAGCTTTACGTTTAATGGGAACGAACATTCATTTAATGGTTGTTCATCCTGAAGCGACGCTAATTTTAGACCATTTAGAAGATATGCTTTATATGTATAATCAACGATTTAGTGCGAATGATGACCGTTCTGAATTAAGTCAAGTGAATCAACAAGCAGGCATTCGGCCGGTAAAAGTCCATCCTGAGCTTTTTGAACTTATTGATATGGGGCGCTATCACAGCACACAGCCCCATTCGAGTTTAAATATTGCGATTGGACCGTTGATTAAATTGTGGCGTGTCGGGTTTAAAGATGCGAGAAAGCCTCTTCAAGAAGAGATTGATCAAGCTCTTTCTTTAATTAATCCTTCGTTGATTGAATTAAATGAAAGGGAGCAAACCGTCTATTTAGCTCGTAAAGGAATTGAAATCGATCTAGGCGCTTTAGCGAAAGGATATATTGCAGATCGCTTAGCCGATTACATGAAAGAGCAAGGGGTTGCTTCGGGATTAATCAATTTAGGAGGCAATATTGTAACGGTCGGGCCTGCTTTAAATCGACCGGATTACTATTGGCGTATCGGCGTTCAAACCCCTGATGCTAAACGAGGAGAGTCAACTGTAACAGTAAAGCTATTTAATGAATCCATTGTTACCTCAGGTATTTATGAACGAGTATTGAAGATAGGAAGTGAAACATTTCATCACATCTTCGATTCAAAAACAGGCTATCCAATGGATACCGACATCGCCAGTTTAAGTATTATTGCCCGTCAATCAGTGGAGTGTGAAGTGTGGACGACGCGTTTATTTGGGTTAAGTGCTGAATTAGCGTTGGAACAAATTGAGTCCCTTTCCAATATTGAAGGAATTATCATTACTAAAGATGGACGTACATTAATGAGTCGACATGTACAGGTGGTTAATTAATAAAACAAAGGAGAACATGCTATGAAAAAAGTGATTGCTATTGTTGGAAACAACGCAGAAAAATCAACAAACCGTCAACTGATTCAATACATTCAATCTCGCTATAGCGGTTTGTTTGATATTGATATTATGGAAGTTAAAGACTTTCCGTTATTTAATAAGCCAGCTAACATGCAATTGCCTGATTATGTTAAAGAACAAGTAGAACGAATTGAAGCGTGTGACGGTGTGATTATTGCAACACCGGAATACGACCATGCCCCTCCTGCTGCTTTAACGAATGCAATTGCTTGGATGTCTTATGGAGTGTATCCTTTCGCATCAAAACCTGTTTTAATTACAGGAGCATCTTACGGATTGCTTGGAACTTCACGCGCTCAAGGGCAATTACGTCAAATATTTACAGCACCCGAATTACGTGCTCACGTAATGCCAGGGGTTGAGTTTTTAGTAGGGCATTCTCTTCAAGCCTTTGATGCGGATGGCCAGTTAAAAGACCAAGATCTTGTTGCTCAACTTGATGCGATTATGCGTGACTTCAACACTTTTGTTAAAGTAAATGAACAATTAGTTGAAGAGCGAGATTTAAGCCGCAAAGCTGCAGAAGAATTTACATGGGATCAATAATATAAGGAGGAAATCGAATGAAATTTGTAGGAATCGCAGGATCAAACGCAGAACAGTCCTATAACCGTCAATTAATTCAGTATGTCCAAAAGGCTTTTCCGTCTTTATTCGAACTGGATGTGATTGATATTAAAGATGTACCAATGTTTAGTACATCAGATGATCAAACTAATACACCGTTTATTCAAGATGTCGCTCGTCGAATTCAAGAAGCCGATGGAATTATTATTGCGACACCAGAACATAACTTTACTATTCCTCCAGCTTTAAAGAGCTTAATTGAATATATGACTTATAAAGTCCATCCTTTAGAAGGTAAGCCAGTTCTTATTATGGGAGCTTCTTACTTTACTCAAGGAACATCAAGAGCCCAACTTCATTTACGTCAAATTTTAGAAGCACCTGGATCAGGAGCTTATGTTTTCCCAGGAAATGAGTTTCTATTAAGTAACGCTAAGCAGGCTTTTGATGAGCAAGGGAACTTAAAAGATCAAGGAACCCATAACTTCTTACGAAGCGTCTTAGAAAAATTCATGAGCTTTGCTAAATTAATTAACCATTCTCTTGATGAAGGTTATGCGATGGAAGAAGAAGATGCTACAAGTGGCGCATCAGAAAGTGAGAAAGGATTAGGTGAGAGTGTGAGCGAAGATTTATGGTCAACAGAACCTGTCGATACAACCATTGAAGGCATCGCGATGACAGCCGATGATTGGGTTGAACAAGCAAGTGAAATGACAAAAGCCGCTAAAGGAAGCGACTATGTTAAGTTAAACCATGGTGTTTTAACCGTCGACCAATTAAATAACTTGTTAAAAACAGTCCCTTATGAAGTAACTTATGCCGATGAAAACAACCAATTCATCTATTATAACTATCGTGCTGACAGTAGCGACATGTTAGGTCCACGCGAACCTGAGCAAGTCGGATCTCCTCTAGGAGACGTTCACCCAGATCATACCTTTGATAACGTTTCTTGGGTCATTAATGAACTTCGTTCCGGTCGTCAAGATACGGTCCGCTTACAAGTGCCAGGAGAACCAGGTCAATTCAAGGTTCACAACTATATCGCTATGCGCGATGAAGAAGGAAACTACCGTGGAATTCACGAAATGATTATGGACTTACAACCATGGATTGATTGGTATTTCGAAGAAACAGGCGGTAAAGTCGTGACAAAAGAAGATGCGAATACATCCGCTTCTCAAGCAGAAGAGCCTGTGGATGCAGCAACGAGCGCTTCTCAAGCCGATGAAGAATCAAAAGATGATGCTGTAACAAGCGCTACTTCAAAAGCTGCTACAGAAGCAGAAGACCTATGGGCAACAGGAACCGTTGCAACGACAGTGACTGACGTTGCAAAAGATGACCCAAACTGGGTGGAAAAGGTCGCTGAGTTAACGAATGCAGCTTCTGGCGATGATTACGTTGAATTAGATCGCGGTGTATTAACGGTTAACCAAATTAACTGGTTACTTGAAGCTTTACCTTACGAAGCAACTTATGCCGATGAAAATAACCAATTCATTTACTATAACTATACAAAAGAACAAAAAGAAATGTTAGGCGGCAGACAACCATGGCAAGTAGGTATGTCTCTAGCTGAAGTTCACCCACAACGCGCCTTTGCAGGAGCAGCATGGGTTGTTCATCAATTACGTAACGGACGTCCATTCTTTAGAGTACGTATCCCAGGAGAGCCAGGTCAATTTAAAGTTCACCACTACATTCGTATGGAGCATGCTGATGGAAGCTATGCAGGTATCCACGAAGCAATCTTTGACTTACAACCATGGATTGATTGGTACTTAGATGAAGTAGCTAAACAACACGATGCGACATCGGGTGCAAGTGATGCGACAACAAGCGCAAGCTACTCAACCGACGCGACAGGTGGTGCGTCAGAAGTTTGGGAAGGTCAAGAAGAAACTAATGATCAATCAGCCCATACTTGCACATGCGATTCATGTGGTTCAGGGGATCTTGTTGACCGCAAAGTACACGTTCCAGGTAATGAAGGAGAGTACTTAGTGCAACAATTCGTTGGAACGAAAGACGCTAATGGAAACTACAAAGCATTACAAGAGAACAAATTTGACCTACAACCATGGATCGATTGGTACTTAGAAGAAACAGGTCAACGTTTAACAAAGAAATAATCACATCTTCTACCGACTGATAATAAGTCGGTAGATTTTTTTATATAGAAACGTCTAAATTTGTTGGCAATCTTTTTCGATTTGTGGTTGTAAGGGTATCATACATATGTGACACGAAAACATAAAAAAAGAGGAGCTTCTGGTACACTATATCTAGACAAAATAAAAACCATAGTGTGAAAGGAAGCTCCCCATGAAGTCAATTATAACAGAAGAAATGCGATATAGGCAAAAAGTTGTTGAGTATGCGGAAAAATATGATAATAACGCCAAAGCAGCCCGTCGTTATGGCACAAGCCGTCAAAACGTCCAACGTTGGCGCAAGCGTTACGATAAGACGTGGGATAGCTTACGTAACAAAAGTCGCCGTCCTCACAGT
>NZ_FNEL01000086.1 GCF_900100125.1 Dolosicoccus paucivorans
ACACACATGATGAATGGATA
Organism: Dolosicoccus paucivorans; assembly: GCF_900100125.1. GTDB lineage: Bacteria > Bacillota > Bacilli > Lactobacillales > Aerococcaceae > Dolosicoccus > Dolosicoccus paucivorans. Next base: position 21 of record NZ_FNEL01000086.1, read on the forward strand.
AGTTCTACAAGAAAATATATTAAGTTTGACCAGTAAGAGACCGGTAAAACATTGTATACTATTTTACACAGGGTTATGGACTTGACTACAAAGAGAACTACTATATATAAGAGAATATTATAATGATGAAAAAATTAATCTTTTTTAATAGTAGTACTAGCTTTAAAGATAACACTGTTACCTACTACTGCTTGGGCAGAAGTTAACAGTGAAAACTTGGGCTATATTATTTTAGCTCAGTCTGCACGAGATAAAGAAAAAATCTTTACCATTATCAATTGGAACGTCATCGATGGAGATACAGCTGACTTTATTTTAGACCGAAATCAAGAGCCAAGTATTAAAGCAAGGTTTTTATTGATCGATACTCCAGAGTTAAAAGATTCCCACCCCTATGCAGAGATTGCTAAACAAAGAGTGATTGAACTTTTAAATGAAACTGATTTCATTTAAATCGAATACGAAGGTAAAGAAAAAGACCGCTACAACGCGACTTGGTTCATGATTGGGTTGACGGTATTTTACTTCAAGAAATTTTAGTTACGGAAGGCTTGGCAATTGCTCGTTATATTGGCGGCTACATTAATAGTCAATATGTGGATGCTATTTATGATTCTCAAGATTATGCTCAATTTAGTCAGCTAGGTGTATGGGATGGTAGTCAACCTCACTTTACTGCTAAAGCTGAATCTCGACATGGTCAACAAATTGCACCTCTTGCAGGTACTCCGGAGATCATTACATAAAATCAATCCAACGTCTTTTATAAAAACTGCTCTGAAGTACACGCTGCGGGTGCGGCTCCCATTTATCCAGGTGACCCTGGGTGGGATCCTAAATTTGATCGCGATAATGATGGCATTGGATGTGAATAGTATTCTTCCTATTTACTCCTCTATATGTTAATCTATTAATAATATCAAGTGGAAGAATGGAGGATATAATGCACGACTATTTATCATTAGAAGAAAAAGCTTATGTAGAACAACGGGTTCAAAATGAGAAGAAAAGTGCCGGGGTTGCTTATTTATTATGGTTTGTTCTCGGTGGCATCGGAGCGCACCGTTTTTATTTAGGTCGCCCGATTAGCGGTTTAATCTTACTTCTTACAACAGTATTGACAGGGTGGTTTACTTTTTTCTTACCTACAGGGCTATGGGTACTTATTGATTTATTTTTAATTAACGGTATGCTTAGAAAAAATACCCATGCTATTCGACAACGTATCACGAAAGAAGTTCTTTCAAGTCAAACGTTTTAAGATTAAGATAATCAAAAAGAAACCTGACACTATCTGTACTGCCCCCCAAATGTTAGACAACAAATCTAACATTTAAGGGGGTATTGTTATGTCTAAATATACATTGGATATCAAATTACAGGTTGTCGCTGATTATGAAGCTGGTGTTGATAGTTATAAAACACTTTCTAAGAAGTACGCAATTGGTTCAAGTATTATCAAGCGCTGGATCCATAATTATCAAGACTTTGGACTCGAAGGGCTCTATCTTAAATCAACAAAAACTTATTATCCTGTTGAAACCAAGCTAAATGCGATAGAATTGTACTTAACAACAGAGTTAAGCTATCGTGAAGTTGGGGCTAAGTTCGGAATTAACAATCCGAGCCTTATTGCCAACTGGCTTCGGACGTTTAAGAAAAAGGGCATCGATGGCTTATCAAAATCGATAGGGAGACCACCGACGGTGTCAAAACAAGAAAAGAATACGCCTAAAGCGCAGAATACAAAGACTGAGACTGATATCAATGTCCTTCAAGAACGCATTAAAACACTTGAAGCTACCGTTGAACAATTAGATATCGAGAACAAATTTTTAAAAGAATTGAGGAGGTTGCGGGAAGCAAAAAAGAGGCGACACAAGAAGACTTAGTGCGTGTCATTCGCAGCCTCCATAAACAAAATGATTACACACTCACCAGCATTTTAAAGGCGGTTGGGTTTCCGAAAGCCACTTATTATTACCAACTAAAGTGTCTGGAAAGGCCCGATAAAGATCAAGCCATCAAAGACGATATTTTAGCGATCCGCGAAGAACATAAAGACTATGGTTATCGCCGGGTTCACGCTGAATTAAGACGCCGTGGCTACCAAGTTAACAAAAAGAAAGTGCATCGGTTAATGAAGGAGATGAAGCTACAAGTTACCTCTTTTACTCGGAAATCACGTAAGTATAATTCCTATAAAGGCGAAGTTGGCACTATTGCGCCAAATCGCTTAAAACGACGGTTTAAGAGCAGCATTCCACGCCAAAAAATTCTCACCAACACAACCGAATTCAAATATTATGAAACCGACTGCTCAGGTAATCTTCAAATTAAGAAGTTGTATCTTGATCCATTTTTGGACCTCTTTAATCTTCAAATTGTCAGTTACAAGATTTCACACCAACCCAATAAGGAGAGTATGATGGAAGCCTTAAAAGACGCCGTTCGTGCCACCGATGATTGTGAATTCAGACGCACGTTCCACTCAGATCAAGGTTGGCCTATCAAATGGAAGACTATCAAGACCACTTAAAAAATCACGCCATCTTTCAAAGTATGGCACGAAAAGGAAATTGCCTAGACAACTCGCCGATGGAAAATTTCTTCGGGCTGATGAAGCAAGAAATCTACTATGGCAAATCTTACCGCAGTTACGAAGAGTTGAAGGAAGCCATTCAAAACTATATCCGCTATTACAATGAAAACCGGATAAAAGAAAAATTAGGATGGTTAAGCCCTGTTGAGTATTTGGAGAAATATGCTTCCTAACACGCCCAAGCGTCTCACAGCTGTAAAAGTTTATCAAGAACCGCTAACGCTCCTTCTCTTGACAAACTTCCACAGCTGATGAGTGAGGGTGATCAAGGACGGAAGCCAGATTCTAAGCCTATAAAAAAAGAGAGCAGCCTATAAAGGTCAACTCTCTCTAAAATATTGTCTAACTTTTTGGGGTCACTATAATCTTTTAACTGATAGCATGAGGTTCCTTTTATTGTATTTAAATTTAGTTATTAAAACTGCATTACTCTCAAACGGAATGTATCTAAATCTTCTTCCGTCATGAGTTTGAGACCCTTAAAAAACTGCATTACTCTCAAACA
>NZ_FNEL01000094.1 GCF_900100125.1 Dolosicoccus paucivorans
AAATTTATGCTAGATCAATTTGGGGTTGAAATCGCAGGAAGTTTTGGACCTTTAGTTGGAAAAGTCTTACGCATTGGTAACATGGGTTATTCAAGTCGACGAGAAAATGTATTACACGTTTTAGGTGCATTGGAATCAACGTTGATCCGTTATGGAGCAAAAGTAAATCAAGGTGATGCTGTTCAAGCGGCATTGAATGTATATTTAGATGTTCAAAAATAGAGCTAAAAGAGACTGTGACATAAGTTCGTATCCTCTTTAGAAAAATAACCCCGTCAAAGTGTTCATTAATAACGTTTTGACGGATTTTTGGTATAATTAGGTATCGAATTAAATGAATAAAAAAAGCAGGAGATCACACCTCCTGCCTAAGACAATCCAGAAAGGATCATCTCTAATGAACAGACTTAAGTATACCATATCTTCTCCCGAAATCATAGTTTCTGTTAACTTTTCACTCCCTCAAGATTGTAGAGAAGTCAAACATTTATGACACGATCTCTGAAAAATAGATTGCAAAAAGCAGTTAAACATTCAGCATATTTTTGGAAAATTTTGTCAAGACCTTTAGAGCGAAGCGTGCCTTGAAGAAACTTGGAAGAAATATATAATGGCTAACCTGCTTTTTCAAAATATTCTGTGACGACTTCATTCGGGTTCTTGAAATCTAAAACTTTGTGGTAGGTACTATTGTAGCTTGTGTTATGCCGTCTTAAAGCTTTTTCTAGCTCTTCTTCACTGAAGAAACGTCTTCTTGAGTAAAACTTCTCTTCATCTTCTCGATGGCTTCTCTCTACCAAACCGTTCTGCCAAGGACTATAAGGAGCCGTCGTTTGATAGTCAATACCCAGGCAGTTTAAGACTTTTTGAAACCTTGATTGCTTATCAGTTTCCTCTGGGTCATTGGTAAACTCCCTTCCGTTGTCTGTCTGAATTTTGTCAATCTTGAAGCCCATCTCTTCTTCTAGGGTCAGCAGAAATTCTGAGGTTGTATAGGTGCTATTCTCATTCATCAGACTCAACACTCTCTTTCGTGAATAAGCATCTATGGCTGTGATTTGGTAGTATCTCTGATGGCGACTCACAAAGCCGATAGAGTTCACCGGAACGTATTTAACATCGATTTGAACCAGTTGACCAGGATGAGTGTATTTAGGCTTTTCTTTCTGCTTCTTACGTTTTTTCTTGGCTTTAGCAGGCTTGCCTAGACCCATCTTCCTGATTTGCCGACACATGGAATCATAAAACCTGGTGTAGCCCTTGTCTTTGCATTTGCGGTAGACGTGAGCTAAACCACGGTGTCTATGATGCCTATGCATGTGTTTAATCAGATCCAATTCATCCTGTGTATATTGGTTAGGATGTGATTTAGGACGAGTGGACTTCTTTCGCAAGGATTCAATCGATCCATCATACCTTTGTCGCCATCTCTGAACATACTGCCTGGATTTATGATATTTCCTTGCAGCTGTGGCTTTATTATTCACTTTGATAGCATACTTAACCTTAGTGTAAAATAACTGTTGGTAAGCTAAAAGCAAAAAAGATAACCCTCTGCTATACTGTTAGTAGCCAAAACACACAGAAAGTTAGAGGATTA